>JAUWWX010000019.1 GCA_030616665.1 archaeon
AGAAAGGGTTTTATACAGGGGCTATTGCGTTGATTGCAATAGCCATTATAATGTCCCTGACGTTCAACGCGGTTTCAACTGTGCAGGCACAGCAATACAAAAGCCATGCCAGGGCGGTTTTGGACGTGAAATGGCGTTTTCAGAACGCGTATTATTTACTTGGAAGAAGTAGTGCAGATGCCCTGGCAGACGCAACCTATGCAACTGGCAGTGGCGCCTGCAATGTTGACAAAAGCTTAGTAAGCAGCTATCTTTCCCAAACGCTTAACTCGGTAGACCTGAACTGCAGCATAGAGGGCGTGCCAACTGTTACATTGAGTCCGGTTGCGCCCGGGCCAGGGGTCCAAGCAGATGCAGACATTAGCATAAGCTTGTGGTGCGGCGAAAGCTTTGCTAATTCATCTGTAAGGTATGGGAAAGCCCTGACTTTTAAGAAAACCGTTATGCCGTTTGATGATGGCTTAGACTGCTATGTTGATGTGCTGGACAGAGATTCAGGAGAATGCGAGGTGGACAGCATAGTTCCAAGCCCGCCAGGCTGCGGCAGTTAAGCAGGGTTTTCCTTTTTGAAAGTGGTTTTTATTAACTTTCCTTTCTTTAACTTATTTTACCATGAAACCTGACAAAAGGCAGCGAATCGCGGTAATAGACTACGACAAATGCAATCCAAAAAAGTGCGGTAGTTGGTACTGCGAAGCAGTATGCCCTGTGAACAGGGCAGGGAAGAAGTGCATTACGCATTATAAGGAGGAAAAGCCGAGCATCAGCGAGGAATTGTGCATTGGCTGTCTTATCTGCCAGACAAAATGCCCGTTCAAGGCGATAAGCGTTGTAAACCTGTCAATGCAGCTTGGCTTGCCTATTCACCAGTATGGAAAAAACATGTTCAGGCTGCACAGGTTGCCCTTGCCAAAAGAAAAAAGCGTTGTCGGGCTTGTGGGCAGAAACGGTTTGGGTAAGACAACTGCCCTGAGGATTCTGGCAGGGAAAATTGTTCCAAATTTGGGTGAGATTGAAGGAAAACCAAGCTGGGAAAAGGTTGTGCAACACTTTAGGGGCAGGGAGGCGCAGCCTCTTTTTGAAAAGCTTGGAGCCGGGCAAATAAGGGTTGCTGTCAAGCCGCAGAACATTGATGTCTTGCCCAGGGTTATTAAGGGGAAGAAGGATATTGCCGCTCTTTTGCACGAGGCAGATGAAAGGAACGCCTTTGATTGGGCTGTGAAAGAATTGCGTTTGGAAGAGATTTTGGACAGAAAGCTGGAAAATTTAAGCGGTGGCGAGCTGCAGCTGGTTGCTGTTGCAGCAACAGCGGTAAAGGACGCGAATTTCCTCTTCTTTGATGAGCCAACCTCCTACCTTGACATCGGGCAGAGGATAAAGGTGGCAAAATTCATAAGGGGCATCGCAAAGGAGGGCAATAGCGTGATGGTTGTGGAGCACGACCTTATAATTCTGGATTACTTGAGTGACTTTGTGCATTTGATGTACGGAAAGCCGGCCTGCTTTGGCATTGCAAGCCAGGTCAAGACAACAAAGGCAGGGATAAACGAGTACGTCGAGGGCTTTTCAAGGGAGGAAAACTACAGGTTCAGGGACTACACAATAGAGTTTCCTGACAAGACCAGGGCAAAGGCAAAGAAGGGCAGTGTTTTGCTGCATTGGCCAGAATTTACGAAAAGGCTTGGCAAATTCAGGCTGCTGGTAAAGGAGGGCAGCTTGAACAGGGACGAGGTTGTCGGAATAGTTGGCCAGAACGCAACAGGCAAGACAACGTTTGCAAAAATAATTGCAGGCCTTCTTAAGCCGGACAAAGGCAGGTTTGATTTAAGGCTTCGGATTTCGTACAAGCCACAGCAGCTTAGATCAGATTCAGACGAAGTGGTTGAGGATTTTTTAAGGAGGAAAAGCAGGCTGTTTGGCAGTTCGCTGTACGACTCGGATATCCTGGTTCCGCTAGAATTAGAGGCCCTGCTTGAAAAGAAAATGAATACCTGGAGTGGCGGTGAATTGCAGAGGGTTGCGATTGCAGGTTGCCTTTCGCAGGAAGCCGATGTGCTGCTGTTAGACGAACCTTCTGCTCATTTGGATGTTGAGCAAAGGCTCAAAGCCACAAAGGCGATAAAGAGCATTGTGAATACAAGGAACATTTCGGCCCTGGTTGTCGACCACGACCTTGTTTTCTTGGATTACCTGGCTGACAGGATAATGTTCTTTGACGGCGTTCCCTCAAAGAAGGGGATTGCAAACAGCCCTGTTGGCATGGAACAGGGCATGAATGCATTGCTCAAGGCCCTTGGGGTTACGCTTAGGAGGGAAAAAAACATGAGACCAAGGATAAACAAGCACGACAGCGTTTTGGACAGGAAGCAGAAAAAGGAAGGTAAGTACTACTACACTTGAAGGCGTTTTTTATGAGGATTCTTAAGATTGATGAAAGGGAAAACTTTTTGCACCTTGTGCCGGAAATTGAGGACGACTTGTGGCACTTGGAGCGAATTATTGAGAAGCATGACCTGGTTTCAGGGCTTAGTGACAGAAAAATCAAGCCACGCAATGAGGGGGAAAAGCCCAGAAGGGTGAAGATGTTCCTTACCGTTGAAGTTGACAGCGTTCTATTTCACAGGTTTTCAGGGCAGTTGAGGGTAAACGGCACTATTGTTGAGGGAAAGCCTGCAGAGTTGCTTGAGGTTGGCTCGCAACATAGTCTTGAGCTGCTACTTGGCAAGGATGTGAAGATAAAAAAGCAGTCTTTGAAAAGGTTCCAGGTTGAAAGGCTGCGGAAGGCTGCGGAAGCAACGAAGAAGGGAAAGGTTTTGCTGGTTGTCTTGGATGACGAGCAGGCAGACTTTGCCCTGCTCAAAGAATTCGAGCTTGAAAGCAAGGCAACAGTAAGGAGCGGTAAGAGTGGAAAGCAGTTCAAGGGAGAAGACAACAGGCCTGAATACTTTCAGGAAATAGTTAGCAAAATTGGGGAGATTAAGCCGGAAAAAGTTGTTGTTGCTGGCCCAGGCTTTGCAAAAGAGGATTTCCAAAAATTTTTGGAAGAAAAGGGAAAGCCAGAAAAAACGCAGTTCTTTTTTGCTTCAACCAACAGTGTTGGCAGAACAGGCTTGCAGGAGCTGTTGAAGGGAAATGTTTTGGACAGGATGGTTGAGGAAATGCAGCTTGTGAAGGAAACCAAGCTGGTTGAACAACTGCTTGCAGAACTGGGCAAGGAAAGCGGCTTGGCAGAGTACGGATTTAAGGAAGTGAAAAAGGCAGTTGAGGCAGGCGCTGTAAAGGAATTGCTTGTAGCTGACAGGTATTTGCTTGAGAAACGTGAAAAAGCGGAGCAATTGATGCAGGTTGCTGAAAAAATGGGGGGAATAGTTCATTTAATCAATGCAGGGCACGAAGCAGGAAAACAGTTGCAGAACCTGGGGGGCATTGCTGGTTTGCTGCGTTTTAGAATTCAATGAACTCATTTTTAATAGTATTTGACTTAGGGTTTAATTGGTGAGCTAGTGAGGGAAATAAGGGAGAATTGCGGAGTGTTTGGACTCAACAGCAACAAGCCGGTTGTGAGAAGGATTCATCTCGCGCTGCATTTTTTGCAGCATAGGGGCCAGCAATATTGTGGCATTGCTACAAGTGACGGAAAGAATGTGATAATCCAAAGCCATAAGGGGAGGGTTGACCCTACTTTTACAAGAGAAGATTTTGAGACACTGCAAGGAAATTTTGGCATAGGGCATGTAAGCCTGAGGGACAGGCAGCCTATGACATTGCACAGCAAAATAGGGGATTTTGCCATCTGCTTCAATGGCAATATTGTCAACTCCCAAGAGCTTATTCAAAGGCTTAAAAAGAGCGGGTATAGTTTTTGGCTTGATTCCCAGGTTGAATTGCTTTCAAAGATTGTTGCCAGGGGAGAAAGCTTTGTTGATGGCATTGAATCTATAAACAAAGAGATCGAAGGCAGTTACAGCCTACTTATCTTGACGCCTAAAGGGATTTTTGCAGCAAGGGACAACCTTGGCTTCAAACCCCTTATCCTTGGAAGCAACGGCCAGGAATATGCGGTTGCATCGGAAAGTAGGGCGCTGCAAAACATGGGTTTGAAAATTGTGAGGGATGTGAAGCCAGGGGAGATTGTTTTCATTGACGGAAAGGGATTTAAAACGCTGAAGCAGCACGAAAGCAAAAGGACAGCCTTTTGCGCTTTTGAGTGGGCCTATACTGCAAGCGTTGACTCTGTTATTGACGGCCTGTCTGTTGACAAGGCAAGAAACAATATGGGGGCAATGCTGGCAAAGAGGGACAAAGGAAATCTGCAGGCAGATATTGTAGCGCCTGTTCCAAACAGTGGAATAGGGCATGCAGAGGGCTACCATCTTGAAAGTGGCTTGCCATTGAAAAGCGTTTTTCTGGTCGACAGGTATGGTGACAGAAGCTATACCCAGCCTACTCAAGAGGAAAGGGACAAAGAGGCGGAAAAAAAGTTGAGTGTTTTGAGGAATGCGGTTGAGGGAAAGAGAATTGTGCTGTGCGATGACTCAATTGTTAGGGGAACTCAGATAAGGGAAAAGGTAAAAGAGTTAAAGAGGGCTGGGGCAAAAGAGGTTCATGTAAGGATTGCCTGCCCACCTCTAATGTACCCTTGCAGGTTCGGGATTTCTACCAGAAGCTATGACGAGCTAGCTGCAAGAAGAATGCCTCTAGAGGAAATAAGGGAATACATTGAAGCAGACAGCCTGGTTTACAATACTTTAGAGGACTTTGTTAAAGCACTTGGAAAGAAAAAGAACGAATTGTGCCTGTATTGCTGGGACGGTGCATCCCCCACCAAAAAGAAGTAGGGTTAACGCAATTTGAACTCGAACCATTTTACCTTTTTTTCGTTTACAAGCTGTTTGATTCTTCTCTGCTTTTGGTTTAGGTTGCCTGACGCTGTTTTGAATTCGCAGAACACGATTAGGTCCTCATCAAAGAGCACGCCGTCAATGGGGCTGCCCAGAAACCTGAAGCCCTCGGGGTTGTAGGGAAACTCTTCTATAAACGGAATAAATTGCTCGGTAAGCTTCCCGTATTTTACTGCCTGGCTGCCTTTCTCAAAGCGCAGCTGTTCAACAATCTTTCTAAGTGAAAGGATTTTTCTAATTAAAAGAATCAGCGCCAGGAATAAGGCTATGGATACCGCGAGCAAAAAGATTTCAAGCATATTTTAAAAATACTGCACACCCTCGCCTGTAAGGACAACAAGCTTGAACGGCTTGCCTGTCTCCCTCAAGGCAGCAAGCAGGGCAATGTGCTCTTTGCCTGAACCGCTTATGAGGGAAACGCATATTTCGTCTGTGACCGGCAGCTTTTCCTTAATCGTGTCTTTCAAAACCTTGAAGCCAACCCTGTTGTTTACGATTATCCAGTCGACTTCTTTGCCTGGCGCAAAGTTCTCCTTTCCCCAATCATTTCCGATGATTAGGACTTTGTCCCACTCTTCCTCAGTTATAAGCCTTGCAATGTGGCCCCACGTTCCCTTTCCAATACCCAAAACAGCCAAAAGCACCCTGGTCATTTTTCCATGCACTTCCATTTTCCCCAGTTTTCAATATATACTATATATTATTTACATTAGATTCCAGAAAAGCTTTTAAATCGAAAAGATTAGGTGCTGAAAAATTTGTGGGTTGCCTTGTAGGCGGAAAGCAGCTTTTTTCCTTGCGCTGCCAGGGTGAAGAAAATCTTGAGACCGACCCTGTTACTTGAAACAACCCCAAGTTTTAGCAGGGCATCCATAATAATCTGCATGTCATTTTCCTCTATTTCCGGGAAAATGACCTTTAGTTCATGAAAGCTTTTTGAGCCTTCACTTATTTTTTCAAGGAACCTGATGAAAAAGTCTCCCTTGCTTAGCTCGTAAAACTGTGGGTTCCTCTCCAGAAAAAGAATCCACTTGTCTTCAATAGCCATGGCATAGATAATAATGTTTAACCAAATTTAAATCTTTGGTGGCGGAGGCATATTCCTGTAGGGCTTTCAAAGCCTTTTTGACACAAAGCAGCCGTCTTGCTTAAAGCCCTGGGCATAGTAATATGGCTTTACCCCAAAGCCACTTATGACAAGAAACTTCTTTGAATCAAACTCGTTCAAAGCGATTTCCTCTGCTTTTTGCAATAGCATCTTTCCAAGGCCCCTGTGCTGGATTGCCTGCTGTTTTCGCGCATGCAGTGGCAATGGCATTCCAAAGACCCTTAACGCCCTCAAAAGAGCTGTGCTTGGGGATATTTCCCTCCTAAACGGTCTGGCTGGAAACCTAAGCCTTGCAAAACCAAACAGGCACTGCCTTTTCTCATCCTCCAAGGAAATAAAGAATTCTTTGCCAAGGCTGGCTTCATAGCTTTCCACAAAAAGTTTTGCCCCCTCGACTCTTGCTCCCAATTCTTTGCCCCGCAATAAAAGCCCTGCCTCCCTGCACCTAATGCAGTTGCATTTCTTGGCCTTGCTATGCAGATGTTCCTGCACCAACTGCCTCAGGTTGCTTTTTTTCACTCCAGCCGAGATAAGCTGTGAGGGAATGTCCCTCTGAATCCTCATTACCCTAACCCATCTTGGAAAGAAAGGCTTTGCATAAGAAAGAAGCTTTATTGCGTCCCTTGTTGAAAATGGCTTGTATTTGCCTTGCTTCCACAGGCTATGCAATTCAGTTCCCTTGATTACGAGGCAAGGGTATATCTTCAAATTGTCTGGCCTGAACAGCGGGTTTTTGAAAAGCGTCCTTAGAGCCCTCTTGTCCTCAGCAAGTGAAACACACGGCAGGCCTGGCATGTAGTGGTATGTTACTTTAAAAGCCGAGTCCTTCAACGCAGTTGTTGCACTGACAACGTGCGCAATGCTGTGACCCCTGCCTATTTTTTTGTAAACCTTATCATACACTGTCTGCACGCCCAATTCGCACCTTGTTCCGCCAAACCTGAGCATTTGGCCTATTTCCATCTTTCCGCAGAAGTCTGGTCTGGTCTCAAAAGTTATTCCGGCAATCCTTACACTGCTTTTCTCGGCTGCCTTTTTTGCCAAGGCAAGTGTTTTTGCTTTCGTGTCACACAAGGCGTTTATTGATGAAAGCATAAACCGGTGTTGGTACTGTTTTGGTTGGCTTAGAAAGGTTCCACCCATGACAATCAACTCAACCTTGTCTGTGCTGTGGCCTGCCTCCTGCAATTGCAGCAACCTGTTTCGAACCTGCCTTAGGGGGCTGAAGTTTGCGCTTAATGCCCTCATTGTTGCTGGCTCTTTGCCAGTATAGCTCTTGGGTGTTTGTTTGGCTGGCAAAAGGCTGCTCGGGCAGTAAATGCAGTTTCCAGGGCATTTGTATGGCTTGGACATTATGGCAACAACCGCTATTCCGCTCAGGCTCCTTGTTGGCTTCACCCTGAGAAGGGAAAGAAGCCTGTCTGTTTTGTTTTTCGCAAAGGAGAGAACAGTGACATTTGACGGCATGCTCGCAATTTTGTGTTTTGTGCATAGCCTAATTTTGGCCTCGTTCAGCTGCTTCCTTGTTTTAATGCAGCTGGATTCAACCAGTCTGATAAGTTCTAATGAATAGGCCTCCAGTTTGTCCAACCAAATCACTTCAATTGAGTTCGCCTAAAACAGGCTGAGAAAGCCGTTGATTAGGTAGCAGGGCAGCAGCCCTGGTGAAAAAAAGGGAAAGCCCACAAGCGGGGCTTGAAACATTCCTACCAAGGTTGGCTTGACATTCATTTTCGCAGGAAACCGGAACTGGGAATCGTTTTCCATTGAGGAAACCGTGAAGGAAAAGCTCTTTTCGCCGTAGGAATATGGAATTACAGGCATCTCAACTGTCTTTGCTTCAAGTGGCTTCAGCCCTACCGTTTGGGCCGAAAACCAGTAATCCGGCAAGTCCGTTCTTACTATTACTGAGTGATCTGCTATTGAATCATTGTTAAGCACAAGGCTGAACTCTGCTTTCTCACCCAAAACCACGCCCTGGTTCAAATTTTCAATTGAGGCACTGAGCAGGTTTTCGTTAACGGAAACCATGCCATAAAAGGTTTCGCTGAACATTGGCTCAATCGAATTGCTTGCAGTAAACCCTATTCTTTGGGTGCTTATCAAGGCATTAGCCGGAACCTTTACGTTTGCAATTATTGTCTTGTCTGTTTCAACCATTTCTGCATCCCAACCATTTGGCAAAAGCTGCACATTAACGCTTAGGCTGTTCCATTCCACGCCAAAATCGCTTTTTTTCTTTGCAACTACCTTTAGGGTTTCGCCAGCTGCAATCTTTCCAAAAAAGACCTCCTGGTTTTGGGAAAGCCTCTGGTCCAAGGGCTCCACAAGGTAAACTGTTGCATGACAGGAAAATGCGAACAGCAGAAGGCAGAATAGCACAAGCGATTTTTTAAACAATACTAACCCCCATATAAATAGCGCTTAACACAATTAAAAAGGTTTTCTAAAATGCTTGCACTTGTAGTAAGCGACGTGCATGGAAGAACGGAGAATTTGGAAAAAATAATTAAACTTATACATAACAAGGGTGTTGAACTTATTCTGCTTCTCGGTGATTTGACCAATTTTGGGGGTAAAGAGGAGGCAGCACAAGCATTAAAGCCATTGCAGGGCTTTGCTATTTTGGCGATTGCAGGAAACCTGGATACAGCAGATGTAGCTAACTGCCTTGAAGAAAGGGGAATCTCATTGCATGGGAAGAAAAAAAGAATTGGCAAGTGGACATTTGCCGGCTTTGGAGGCGGACTCCTAGGAGACCCGGGAAGGTTCTTGTTTGGGGAAGGGGAAATAAGGGAAAGCCTGCTACGTCTTGCTGAAGGCGAGAAGAACCTTGTCCTGCTTACCCATTTGCCTCCGCTTGGAACAAGGCTTGATTTGGCAGGCAGTGGCACACATGTTGGAAGCAAGGCGGTAAAGCAAGTGGTTGAAGAAAAGCAGCCAGTTCTGCACCTTTGCGGCCATGTGCACGAAGCGTTTGGTGAGCAAAGAATTGGAAAAACGACAAGCATTAACATTGGGGCTGTGAAAGAGGGCAAGGCTTTACTGCTTTTCCTTGGAGATGAACCAAAATGGGAAAGAGTGCAGCTGTAGGCAAAAAACGCTTTGCCATGGTCAAGCGGAGGCACAAAGAAACGCTGAGCGAAGCGGTTGAAAAAAACCTTGCGGATGAAAAAATGGTTCGGTTATGCAAATTCGTTGCCTCAACCAAGAACTTTTTCACTTCAAGTGGTTGTGCGGGCAGAATTCTGCTTATTCAGCTACCAAAGGGGGAAAGCAAGAGGGAAGCAAGCTTTCACAGAAGGTGGCACAGGCGCATTTCTTTCGAGGAAGCGAAGAAGGCTTTGCAGGAAGAAACAAAGGGAGAGCTGTGGATGAAAATGGAGCCGTTCATCCTGCACATTGGCTCAAACACTCTTGGCAAGGCGAGAAAAATTCTTGCTGTTATGAGCAGGGCAGGAGTCAAGAGGGGCGGCATAATTGTTGCAAAAGAAGGGAAATTTTTGGTTGAATTGCAGGGAACTCAGGAAATGTCAGTTCCCTTGAAGCAGCTAGATAAAATCCTTGTCCAGGATGACTACTTGCGGTGGCTGGTGGAAAAGGCAAACAGCAAGCTGCAGCGCAACTACCGCATGCTTGAAAGGTTTGAAAAAGAGTGCAGGCAGGCGTTAAAATGAAACAAGAAGCGCATTTGAATTTTTGGGGCAGGAGAAGATGAGCAATGAAAAGAAGAGGCTTTTCTTTGCGGTAAATTTGCCGGAAGAGGTTAAGCAGCAGATTGCAGAAAAGCTTTTGCCCCTGATTCCAAAAGACAAGTTTAGAAAGGTGCTGCCGGAGAATTTGCACGTTACTCTGCATTTTTTGGGCTGGCTGCCGAAGGACGTGATCAGGGAATTGGGGGAAAAGGTTGAATCATTGAAGCGGTTTGACTGCTTTGAGGCAGAGCTAATCTGTGTCGGGCACTTTAAGGGTAGGGTCTTGTGGCTTGGTTTTGGAAAAGGAACAGAGGAATTTGGGCTGCTTAACAGGAAGCTACAGGCTTGCCTGGGCACGCATGACGAAAGGTTTCACGCGCATGTAACGCTTGCAAGGAACAAGGGAGCTGGAAAAAAGCAGGTGGAAGAGATTGTGGAAAGGCTTAGGAAAGAGCTTCGGCCAAAGAAGATTCCGGTAAAAAGCCTTGAGTTGATGCTCAGCCAGTTGAGAAAAGCCGGGCCAAAATACAGTGTTGTTCATTCTACGAGGTTCACTCAAGCTGCCTTGTAATCTTTTTTAGGATGCCCTCCGGGTCGAAGTGATACTGTTGGATTATTTTTTCAACCTCCTCCCTTTTCCTGATTCCCTGCTCCAAAAGGAAGTCAAGCATTCTTCTTCTCACAGCTAT
>JAUWWX010000003.1 GCA_030616665.1 archaeon
CCAAGGCAGAAGGAAAAGTAGACTACAAGGTTGGCACAATGATTGAGGTTCCAAGGGCAGCCCTGACGGCAGATGAAATCGCAAAGGAGGCAGACTTCCTGTCCTTTGGAACAAACGACCTAACGCAGATGACCTGCGGTTTTTCAAGGGACGATGCTGCCAAGTTTTTGAAGCCCTATGTTGAGCAACTTGGCGTCTATGAAAGGGACCCTTTTCAGAGCATTGACCAAGAGGGTGTAGGCCTTTTGATGCAGCTGTGTGTTGAGAAGGCCAGAAAAGCAAAGCCCGATATAGAGATTGGCATTTGCGGCGAGCACGGCGGCGAGCCCAAATCTGTTGAGTTCTGCCACAGGATTGGTCTGAACGACGTGAGCTGCTCTCCCTACAGGGTTCCAATCGCAAGGCTTGCTGCTGCCCAGGCAGCAATAAAGGAAAAGCCTGTTCCTAGGAAGAAAGAAGAGAAATAGTATATTTGATTATTTCTTTCCCCTTTTACTCTTCTTTTCACGTTTTACTTTTTTTTTGCCAATGCGTTTCTTCCGGTCCCCTGTCTTAATTTCTACCCCGCTTAGCACAACCTTTTCTGGTTCTTCGTCTTTTTTTTGCACTTTTACCTTGGTAATAACCAGGGGTTCGCTTTCTTCATAGTAAATAACGGCTGGCAGTGGAATGCTGTTGGCCTCTTCCTGCAAAATTAGGTTTTGAACCTCGTATGAAATCCTTAGTGAACGCATTGCGCCTAACTTTTCTACTGAAAATCTTATAATGGAGCCTTCTTTTGTTGCCTGCAGTTTTGCATTTGCAGAAATATTTGAGATGTGTTCGCCAAGAAAGAGGGGAATCTTGGCAATAATGGCAAGCTTGGTCCAAACCCTGTTGCTATTGTTGGTTATGTTAATTTCCACTGTTGTCTCAAATCGCGCTTTCCTGTTTTGGTCAATAACAACGCAGCTTTTCACTGTTTGCATTACCTCTATCTTGCCGGCAAATTCCATTGCAAGCACCTTTTTGCTGCCACCGATTTTTGCCATTTCCAGCATTTCGTCCAGTTCAGGCTCGTCCAACGTTCCGCTTGATTCTGATTCGACAAGGCAAAGGGTGTCCTTGCTTGGTACAAGCTTCTCTTCCATGCCATGTGTTTCTTCTGCCATTGCCTCTGTTACCACAACTTTTTGTTTCCTGTAGTCTTTTCTTGTTGTGATGAATTTTGTTGTTATGCCTATCGCTGCAAAAAGCACCAAGGCAAGCGCTATTATTGCAACAGTCGGCAGGATTGCTATTGGCATTGGGCTTACTGTGAATTCTCTTATGATTCTTGCCGTTTCGCTTCCATGCGCTTCAACAATCAGCCTGTAGTTTCCTAGTGGAAGCATTGGTCCAAACCTTTCTATTTGGCTGCTTCCGCTTATAGCAATGTTCTGCGTGTTTATCCAGACAACGTTGTTGTCTTGCTCTATCTGTTCTTCAATCCAAATTGCCACTTTGCCGTCTGTGTTTGACTGCACTGTGTAGGTGAATTCCAACTGGCTTCCTTCCTCGCTTTTCTCTATGTGAAGGGTGTCAAACTGTGGCATTGCTGGGAAGGTTCCAGTAATCTCTATTACCCTGCTTGCCAGAATCGTTGACTGGTTGCACCGCATCTCCAAATAAAGCGTCTTTACTCCCTGCAAGCCGGATGGTACTATTAAGGAAATGTCTTTGCTAATGGTTTCGCCTGTTTCCAAATAGAAGTTGTCGCTGCCCTGAACAGACTTTTCTCCTTCTTCCTCAAACCAGTATTGTATTTGGGCAGAGCATTCAGGCCCGGCCTTGTTTCCGGCTGAAAAAGAGAACAGAAGCCTGCCCCCTGCCTCAATAGGCGTTGTAATGCTTTCAATCCTCAATTCTGTTACATTCTCTTCAGCGAATACAGGCTTGGCTGCAAGCAACGCTAAAACAAGCAGCAGAAGCACAAGCTTTTCGGTAGGGCATAGCATATTGCTATTATATGGCTTTTTTTATATAAAATAGTTTCCAAAGACTAGTACCTTCACTTCTGCATTTTCTTTTCGCCATTTTCTGCCACGGCTTTTTTTGTTGCCTTTTCCTTTGCCTCTTGTACTGCAGCTTCTTTTTCAGCTTCCTCTGCCTTCTTTTCTACCTTTACCTGCGCAATAACCAAGGGCTTGCCCTGCTTGTAGCTGACGACAGCCGGCAGTGGGATGCTGTTGGCCTCTGCCTGCGAAATCATTTTTGCTGTTTTGTAGGAAACGCTTGCGCTCTGCATTGCCCCGACTTTCGGCATCCTGAATTTAAGGATTGAGGTTCCTTCAACAGGGTGTATTTTGCAGTCTGCCTCAACCTCTGAAAGGTCTTCTGCAAAGAATTCAGGAACCCTTGCGAAGAAGACAATGTTCTCCCAGTTCCTATTCGTGTTGTTGGCAACGGTTATTGTAACTGTTGTCTCGCACCTCATCCTGTCAGACTTATCTGTGATGACGCAGCCTTTTACTATCTGCACAATTGGGATTTTGCCTGCCGTTTCAAGGCACTTCTGCCTTCTCTTGCTCTCAAGTCCTGCCCCTTCAAGCATCTGGCTTACCTCGAACTCGTCAGGAATGCCGCTTTCCTCTGCCTCAACAGGGCAGGCTATCTGCTTAATCTCTTCAGCAGGCTTGCCTGCGGCTTCGTGCTCCCCCAGGGTTGGCAGGACAATGTTCCTGCTGACAGGCAGGACAACGTACCTGTTGGCGTAGTCTTTTATGCTAGCGAACCTTCCTGCCACGAATATGGTTGCAAAGGCCAGGATTGCCAGAGCGACCAAGGAGAACAAGAGCATGAGATTAAGTGGAGGTGCAACAGCCGTTCCAACAGTGAATTCCCTGACTATTCTTGCGGTTTCTTCGCCTGCTGTGATCTCAACTATGACCTTGTAGCTTCCAGGAGGCAGCACTGGCCCAAACCTTTTGAACGAGCTGCTTCCTGTTATGGCAAGGTTCTGGGAGCTTGTCCACAAAACGTTGTTGTCCTCAACTATCCACTCTTCAACATGCACTGGAACGGTTTCTCCCTGGCCTGATTCCAATGTATAAGAAAACACTGTTTGGCCTTCATCTTCTTCAATGATGTCAAGGCTTTTGAACTGCGGAAGCCCTGGAAGCCCTGTTGCAATATGTATTACCCTGCTTGCAATAACAGTTGTGTCATTGCATTTCATTTCAAGGTAAAAGTCCCTCACTCCCTCAAGTCCTGGGGGCATTATCAGAGAAGCGCTCTCAACCTTTGCCTCGCTTGTTTCAAGGTAAACATTGTCATTGCCCTGGACAAGCCTTTCTCCGTCCACTTCAAACCAGTACTGTATCTGGCCAGAGCACGGTGGCCCGAGCCTGTTGCCAACGAGGAATGTGAATTCAAGCCTTTCGCCTGCCCTTATCGGCGTTGTAATGCTTTCAATCTTCAGCTCTGTGACGTTTTCTTCCGCAATAGCAGGCTTGGCTGCAAGCAGCAACAGCAGTGCAAGCAGCAGCAGCTTTTTAACAGTACAAGGCATTCACTAATATATGGCTTCTTTTTAATATAAAACATTTGCCTTGGACTTATTTCTTTTTCTTGGCCCTCTTTTTCCTGGCAACAGCCTTTTCTTGTTCAGCTGTTTTTCAACCCTGACCTAGGCAATAACCAAGGGCTTGCCTTGCCTGTAGCTGATAACAGCAGGCAGCTGAACGCTGTTTGCTTCAGCCTGCGAAACCATTATTGCTGTTTTGTAGGAAATGCTTGCCGATTGCATTGCGCCAACCTTTGGAAGAACAAATTTAATTACAGGAGTGCCTTTCATGACCTGCATTTCGCAGTCTGCCTCAATCTTTGAAGGGTCTTCTGCCAAAAATTCCGAAGGCTGTTAGCCTGCCTAAAGCATTCCTTTTGCTTGCATGTACAAAAATAGAAGGCATATGATAACAACAGCTGTTATGGCTATTGTGGCCAAGACTACCTTTAGCCTATTGCGCTTTTTTCTGTCATCAAATAGCTTTTCATTCAGCAGTTTCCTCAGCAGCAGCAAGGCCAACAAAAGCAGCAGCAGTATAAGCCAAGGAAACAGGTCAACAAGAGGCAAAAGCAGTTGCTTTGCCTTTGGCGGCAATGGTAGTGCAAATTCTATTTTTGGCTTTCTCTCAAACTCTTTTACAACAGTTGTTGTCTGGGTTCCGTAGGTTGCTGTTACCTTAAGCCTGTACTTGCCTGCTTCCAAGCCATACACTTCTTCGAACAAGCGCTCAAAGGCAGTGACTGCCACTGTTTGATTCTTTTCCCAGATAAGCACTTCTCCCATGTAAAGCCTTTCCTCTATCACTATTGGCAGGGTCTCGTCCTTGTTTGAACCAATGTAAATGCTGAATTCCAGCGGCTCTGTTTCTTTGCCTGGCTCAAGCGAAGTTATATCCAGCTCGATTGTTGTCGGGGCTCCAAGCATTATTCTGGTCTCAGTATAGTCTGTGGCTTGGTCCTGGCCTGCCCTTGTCAGAACAATGAAGAACTGGTATTTGCCAGCCATTTCGTCCAATAGCAGCAGGCTTTCGCTGACCTCCCTTTCCTCGCCTGCCAAAAGGTAAATGGTTTCGCTGCCGCTCACAACCTTTTCTCCATCCTTTTCAAGCCAGTGCTCTATGTAGGCGCTGTTCCCGCTTCTTGTTTCGTTTTTGACAATATAAGTGAAGTCAAACTTTTCCCCTACTTCAACAGGCTTGTCAACTCTGACAATGCTTATCACAAACACTCCTTTAGCTGGCCCTACAAACGTTACAGGCGCCCCTGCACTTACATCTTCTTCGCAGCTGCCGCAGTCGCTGGGGCAGGTTGAGCAGCTTTCCCAGCTGTCGCATGTTCCGTTGCCGCAGCTTGTTACAACCGTAAACCTGCCCTGGCTGTTTGAATCTGTGTTGGCGCCGCATGTAAAGCTTGATGTAGCAGTGTAGTCTCCAAGCGTTGTTGGTGCGGTAAAGTTGTAGTAGTATTCTCCGCTTCCTGACTCTGTCATTGATTGGCTGCTTACCCAGGCAGTGCTGTTTGGATAGTATATGGTTGTGTTTCCGGTAATCCCTGTAAAGTAGTTCCCGTCCTCGTTTGTCACAAGGTTTCTCACGCTGCCTGTGTGCCTGTCGTAAACGTCTTGGCCGTTGTTGACAAATGAGATAAGAAGGTTAAAGTCTCCAACGTAAACATAGGATTCAGTTGTTCCCTCTGTATAGCCAGAGTGTGTTGCCGTTACATCGAATTTCCATGTTCCGTTTGCGTCAAAGGTGTATGTGTAGGTGTAGTTTCCATCTCCCTGGCTTGCAAAGTTGATGCCTTCAGTGCTTTCATCTGGCTTTGTAACCGTTGCGCTGACTGTTGCGCCTGTGTCAAGCGTGCTTTCAGGGTACTTCCACACAGTGACTGTCAACGCATTATTGCCTGTTGCTGTCATGCACCTTGTTGCAGGGGTGAATTGAAGGGCTAAATATGCTTCTTCCACAACCCAGGCTTGCGTTGTTTGCCTCTGCCCTACGCTTATTGCATTGCTTAGGGATAAGAGATACTGGGCGATTCAAACAATTTCGGCTAATTTTTTTTTTTAGGTTTCATTCGCACTTTACTCAACCATTATGTTGAACTGGATTTGGTTTCCCTCAGGGGCTATACCGCTTGCCATGGCATCAAAGTACATGTTTCTGTGCTCTAATTCCCATTTCAAGCGAAGGTCTGCTGGAGGCTTTTCAATATTTATTGCAATTGTATAGCTTCCTGGCAAAGTATCTGGCCTAAGCTTTCCCATTATAACGATTTTGTGCGCCCAGTCTTCATAAAATTTTGGGAAGGTTGCCTCAAGCAAAAAGTTCTGCGGGCTTATCCTAATGTCAAAGTCTTTCAGGCTTTCTGAATCGGGCATCAATGTAACGCCTTGCCATGTCTGCACCCCCCAACTTGTGTAAAAGAACACAACCGCCGTAAATTCCTCATTTTCGCCTTTCTTTAAGGTCGTCCACTGCTCTGCCGGATAGCTGCCATAGCCGTGCGGGGTCCAGTATTTTGGGTTGGGCTCTGCCCAGTAGGACAAGCCGATTTCCTTAAAGCCTGGGTAGAACTCCGGGTGCTTGTAGTAGGTTTCATCAAGATAGCCTATTGCAAAATATCTCCCGTTGGCAAACAGGTAGGCAATTTCGCTGAAGTCGTCTGCGATTGGCGGCAAGTCAGCAAAAATTTCTTCTTCGTTCCTCAAACTGAAGTATTCCAGAGTATCTTCCATTGGTATGTTTAAATAGGCAGCAGCCTTTTCAAACAGGTCGTATTTGTCCCTCTTTGGCCTGAAAACCTCTTCAAAGTAGCGCTGCCTTACAGCATACTCCATCGGGCTGACATCAATGCTATCCGTTGCCTCTGCAGTGGCATTTGCCGTGGTTTCAGGCTCAGGGAGAGGAGCGGTAACCAAGCCTGTTGGATTTTCCAAACCCAAATAGTTGAATGCCAAAAAGCCGGCAACGGCTATGACAGCCAACGCAATTGCCGGCATCTTGAATTTTGCCACCCAAGATTCAGTAGCACCCTTTTCTTTCTGCGAATCTCCCATAGAACCCACTTAATTAACTATACTACAGCATCAATTGATTTAACTTACGTCAGTGCTTGTTCGCCATGTTGCGTTGTGGTCAACTCCACCCTCGACATCTGCTGGAAAGGTGTAAAGATAAGCGCCCCTGAGTTCCCCGCTGAAGCACAATTCGTTTGTGTCATTTACCCTAAGGTCTGTGATAAGCCTTGTTGCCACAGTCGCATTGCCTGAATTAAAGTCCTTGCACGTTGTTGTCGTCACAGGCGTAGTTGTGCTGTCTGAAAGGCTGCAAATAAGTTCCCATCCGCCCATGCCACCGGTTCCGCATGTGCTGCCGCTGTCGTCGCCCTTCCAGACCTTTAGCCAGGTGTTTGCATCCAAGGCAGCTGCAAAGTTTGCGTCAATGTTTGTGCTGGCCGTTCCCGTATTTGTGATTACCATTCCTGCAGTGCCGGAAGCCTGGCAGGCTGTTGACCCTGCCCTTTCAACGTACGGCAGAATCTGTGAAGCGTTTCCATCAATGTCGCTGTCAAGCGCTGCCGCGTTTTCAGGGAAGAAGAACGCGATTGTACTGCAAGTTGCGCCGTAGCTTACCGAATGGCCTGTGGCTATAGGCACATACCAGGTCATGGTTGTTGTTTCCTGGTCTGCAAAAACGCAGACCGAAAGAAAAACAATAAGTATTGTGGATATTGCAAGCAACTTTTTTGTGCTGTTCATCGTTATTACATCACCCGCCGGATTTCAATTGTAATTAGCATTTTCTCTTTATTAAACTTTTCGGTTTTTTGTTTGGAATTTGACTAATTTGGCTACCTCCGCATTCATTTTTCTGCCGAAAACAGCTCAATAACCTAAGCTATTCAACCCTCAGCTCAATCCTTAGCCTTGGCCTGCCTATTGAAAACATTCCTGCACCTGCTACATATTTGTAGCCGTATTTTTCGCCCCACTCGCCATTCAGGCCTGGTTGAGGCGATGCTGTGTTGAATCCAATTGAGTAGCTGCCAGGTTGCGCTTCGCTGCTTGCCTTGATTTTTATTCTAACGCGGTGCATCCAGTTGCCGTCCACAATTGGATAGGTTGGGCCAAGCAAAATGCTTTCAGGCTCAACCGCAACTGAAAAAAACCTCGCCAAATTTTCGTCTTCAGGGAAAAAATGGTACAGCCTAAGCCCTTGGAAGGTCTCAATGCCGTACGCCGAATGCAAAAAAGCCGTTATGTATATTTGCTTTCCTGGCCTTATTTTGTAGCTTTGGTCAGCTGGATAAATGCCGAATCCTTCCCTGCCCCACCTCTTTAGGTCAGGGCTGAGCCAGTACCTTAAGCCAATTTCCCCGAATTTTGGAAGAAACTCTGGCTGTTTGAAGTAGGCCTCTTCCAGGCCAAGGGCAATTGAATTGAAGTTCCCTGACCTCATTGAATGCATTTTCTCTGCAAAGTCTTCCGGCATTGCAGGCAGGTTGACAAACGCTTCCTTCACAGGCTTTTGAATAGGGTTCCTGTTTTGGTCAATGAAAATGCCAATGCCGTAGCTGTCCCTGTCCGGATTTGGGTACAAGGACGCCTCTGCTTTGCTTTCTGCTTCCTCTGCAAGACCAGCCAACCCTGCATTTCCCGTTTCTTGGACGCAGCCAACCAAAGCAGTCAATAAGAGAACCAACGCAATTAAAGCAGCCAAATTTTTCTTTCCAAGCATGCCAAAAATCCCCCAAATCAAGATTCACTCGAGTAGTGTGTTGTGTTTCTGTCAACGCTTCCGGCCGAAACCCCAATGAAGTCAGCCCAGGTCCAGGCGTTGAGGTCAGTGGCAACAGCAATGCTATTGCCAATTAATGCCCTTGAGTCGTTGTTCACGTCAACGCAGCCGCTTGAAGGGGCCGCGCCAGCAGTGCAGATTGCCTGCCAGCCATCGTTTGCCTGTGACATCTTCAATTTCAGTGTTGACGGCAGGGCAGCATTCAAGTCAATTTCCCAGTCCAGGTTTGTTGAGCTACTGCTCTGGTTGTCAAAGAAGAAGAAGGAAGGGCCTCCTGCTTCATCAACCTGGCCCTGGCATGCAACCTGGTTTTCATCTACAAGCCCTGAGTTTTCAAAGAAGCATTTGTCGCACGTGCCACTTGAATTCCCAGGCCAGCTTCCCTCCCCTTCACTACAGCCACTTGCAGGGTAAAACATTGCAAAGGTGAGGTCAGCAGCTCCTGAAACAACCCAGTCCTCAATCGTTATGGTTGTTGAATCGCACATGTTGGCGTCGTCGCAGCATGTGGCAATGTCGTTTTGGTTTGTGCCGGCATCCCCGGCTAGGGTGACGCGAGAGCAGCTTGGAGTCACACCTGTACCATCTATTCCCATGCAGATTAGGTCGCTTCCGCTGCTCCATGTTGTGTGGTCGCAGGTCGTGCCGTCCTGGCAGACCACTAGCCTGAAGTTGTCTCCGCTGTCTGTGCAGGCGCCTGTGAACGTGATAGTTTCGCCAACGTTTTTCGGCCCGTCGTTTGTTACCGAGCCGCTTATGTCAGGCGCAGGGTTCTCGTCCAAAGCATAGGTGACTGCTGTTCCGGAGGCGTTGGTTGGGTTCCACTTTACCTCCGCCGAAACGCCGCTATCTCCTTCGGGATTGACCCAGAGCACGAACCCTGCGTTGCTTCCCGCCGGCACAACGCCTTGCAGCATGCTGAAGTCTGTCCAGGTCGTTGTGGCATTCTCTATGCAGGTTGTTGAATATATGTCCAGCACGCTGACTATTGCGTTTGTGTCAGCGTTTAGTTCAAGCAGGTTGACCCCGCAGGGGAAGCTTGCCGCACTGTCCTTTATCTTAATCTGGACGTTGTTTGACGCGTTCGCGAGCCAGATGTTGGTGTCTGTTGAGAAGCCGCCGCTGCTCGGGTGCAGAACGCTGAGCACGACATTGTGGTCCAAGTTTGTAGGCAGAGGATTACACTTGTATTTCTCGCCCTTGTTGCATGTGTATGGGGTTACCAGTGCCCTTATTAATGGCCCGTCACAGGCCTCGTGCTTGGTTTCTGTGTCTGGGCAATCGCCGTCCCCGTCGTCTGTTGTCCAGACTGTTGCGCCAAAGGCTAGCCCGATGATTGTGATTAGCAGTATTGTGACAATAACAATAAATTCAATTCTTCCATCTTGGTTCATTCAGGCTTCCCTTCTCTTTTTCCATCCTTGTTCATTCAGGCTTCACCTTTTTTTTCTCTCCAAAATTCAGTTTTCCCTATTTCCCCCGCTTCTTTCCCGCTTTTTCATTTGGTTTTTCCCCCTCTTTTTCCCTTTATGAATTCAGCCAGCAGGCTTTCAACCATGCTTCCTTCCTGGAACCTTGCGTTTCTTGCGATTGCAAACTCAATTATTGGCATGTCGTCAGTGTTCAGCGGAATTGTTTCATCAGCCAGCCCCTCCAAGTCCTTCTCGTTGAACATGTAGTAGCCTTTCAGGCTCTCTATTTTCACTTTTGCAAAGCTTTCCGGCATCCTTTGCCTCATGCGCTTGTCAATCCCCTCTTGGCTCAGGCTTATCGGCTTCTGCGAGCCGATTAAGACCATTTCGCCAGGGTTTAGTGTGTACTCTGAAACAACTATGTTGCCTTGCCCGTCAACTTCAACCTTCCCCGGGCTCAGGGTGTAGGAAAGGTATCCTCGCACGTGTGGGAAAACCGACTGGAATGTCTTGTAGTATACCTTGAACGGCTTTAGGTCATTTTCCGGAGAGTTGAACAATCCGACTGTGAGGTATTGCGCTACAATGCCTTTCTCGTTGAGGCGCTCTTTCATCAGCTGCATGAATTCCACGCTGTAGAGGTTTGATATCTCTGTGCTAAGCGGCACTGGCGGCGTGTTCACGATTATGTCATACTTTTTCTCGGTTGTCAGCAAATAGTTCCTTGCATCAGTCAAGTAGAGGTTAGACCTTGGGTCATCCAGGGCATTTCCGTGCACATCATTGAAATAGCTGCTTGCCTCAACCACTGCTGAATCTATTTCAATTGAGTCAATGCTTTGCAAAGGGTATTCCTCCAGAACCCCCAAGCTAACGCCGCAGCCAAGCCCGATGTTCAATGCATTTTTTGGGTTGTCGTGCAGGATTATTGGCAGCCCGCCCAAAAGCGTTTCCGTAACCATGTCCTCCCTTAAGCTGCTGCACTGCGTTGCCCCGTTGACTGATAAATGCTTGGCGTTTCCTGAAAAGGTTTTTCCAAAGGGCAGCTCGTAGGTTTTGCCGTTTATTGTGTAAAGGCTCTTGTCGCAGCCCAGGCCATCGCAGTCGTCCTCTTCCACCATAACAGAGCCGTACATGCCCTCTTTGAAGAAAACAGGCTCAAATTTTTCTATTATCCCTGAAAGGCTCTTGGCGCTTACCTTGTAGTAGTAGACTCCCTGGCTCAGGCCGTGGAAATCATATTCCGGCATTAAGAATAGGGCAGCGAAGAATGCTGCAACAAATGCAAGGAAGAGGTGCCTAGGCTTCATGTGACCTCACCAGGTAGAGGAATATTATGGTTCCTGCTGCAAGGTTCAGGAATGCGGCAATGGTAACGCTTGCTTTGATTCCAATCAGTGGAATCAGCAAAAAGCCTGCTGCCAGGGGCCCGATTATTGCGCCTGCGCTGTTCGCTGTGTAGAGCAGGCCTGTGCCCTCT
Source organism: archaeon (assembly GCA_030616665.1). Lineage (GTDB taxonomy): Archaea > Iainarchaeota > Iainarchaeia > Iainarchaeales > JAFCCL01. Next base: position 11,217 of record JAUWWX010000003.1, read on the forward strand.
CCAACCCTGTCAATGTCACGGATGAATGCTTTGTTCACTATTGGCCATGTTGCTCCCATCAGGGTTGTTGGGATTAGTAGCACTGCGAAAACAAGCAGGAACTGTATTATTGTGAAGGCAAAGAAGCTTGGGTTGAGGACATCGAAGATGAATAGGTATGGGATTGTCAGGAAGTTGAAAATCCATATGATTGCCAGGCCGTAGATGCCTATGCTGATTTCAAGCAGGCTGAATGCAAACAATGGGTTTTTCAGCCTGTCAGCGTATCTTGAGCCAATGTACGAGCCGAGGCTCAGCCCTGCCATGAAGGCTGCGAGAATGGTTGAGATTGCGTAAATGGTTGTGCCAAAGATTAGGGAAAGCGGTCTTGTCCAAATCACCTCGTACATTAACGCAGCCATTCCCGACAAAAAGAACGCGAAAAGAATCAACTTGTTTTTCAGCATCTAAAATCTGCCCCCCAAAAACCTAGTTTTTTTGCCTTTGAGCATCAAAGCCCACCTCCTAAAAGCCAAATTGCTTTGTTTGCTTTCATCAAAAACCTACCTCTGCGTAGCACTGAAACACCCCGAACTACAAAATGCAGTATATAATGGGGTGTCCAGCTATAAAACCGTTTTGGTTTGGTTAGAGGAAGGCAGGGAAAAGAGAGAGTAGAGGGGAAGGCAAAGCCCGGTAGGGGAATTTTTTTGTTGTATTAAATATCTTTTTATAGCCTTTTAGGCATTATTTCCTAAGGTAATCTTTATGAAGTATAGGGTTCTTGTCAAGCAGGATGAAGATAACGTGTTTGTTGTCACAGTGCCTTCTTTGCCTGGATGCATTTCTCAGGGCAAGACAAGAAAAGAGGCTTTGGAAAACATTAAGGATGCGATAGACGGTTATTTGGAGAGCCTTAAAAAGCACAATGAGCCAATTCCACCCGCAATAGATGAAGAATTGGTGGAAGTATATGCATAAGCTGCCAGTTGTTTTCAGGTCAGAAAGTTGTAAAGGCCCTTTGCAAGTTTGGCTATGAAGTTGACCATCAGACAGGAAGCCATCTGATTCTAAGGCAGAGAGAATACCCTTTTCGAAGAGTGAGTGTTCCAAACCACAAAGTTGTTGCAAAGGGCACACTTAAGGAAATCATAAACCAGGCTGGTTTGACAAGAGACGGATTCATAAAAGCACTCAAGTAAGCTTTTCAAATCCCAGCCGGGACTCATCCCTTCTCAGCTTTCGTTTCGCTCGCATTTTTCAGTGTATTCGCAAAATCGGCAAAGCCACTGCTTGTCCTGGTTTTTCTTGGCCTCGTCTATTGGCAAAAGGTTTGAGGTAAGCAGCTGGTGCAGTTGCTTGAACCTTTCAAGGATTTCTTTCACTTGCCCTTCATCGTACTCGATTGGAAACTGCTTGCTTTGAAGGTTGCCTTTGTCAATGTACAAAACCATTCCGTTGTGTATGCCTGTTGCATGCATGTAAAGCTGCAATTGCATCACGTGTGATTCCGAGGCTTCCTTCACGAAATCAATGCTTTTTGTTGACTTCACTTCCACGACAATGGTTTTTCCGCTTGCCTTTACCAGGACAAGGTCGTCTACCCTGCCGCTTATCAGAAAGTCCGGTGTTTCTATCTTTAGGGGGAACTCGCTTCGCAGCAGCTGCACGTCCTTGTTTTTCTCGCTTTTCAGGACTTCTACCACAAAGCCGTGCAGCATGTTTCCAACCTCAAAAATCTTCAATAATTCAGGCTGCAGTTCTTGTGGGTACTTGTAGCTGTACCATACTTTTCGCATGCAGCTGCCTATCTCGCTTGGGTAGTACCTTCCCAATGACTTTGGCCTGCTGCTTCTCTCAATGTGGTTGGTTACCATTTTGTTGAAGTCAAACAAGGGTTTTTTCACCTGCCAAAAAAGGTTTTTGTTGGAAAGGGTTTTTAAGCCTGCCAGAGGGCAGGTTTCCGCTGAAATGGTTTTCCGTAAACGCTTTAAACCACTTTTATTCCATTATTTTCATTGAAATGGGTTTTTTTGCTCAGATTTTCGGGAAAAGAGAGCCGGAGTTAGCTGAGGTCAAGCTTGAGGATGCCTTGCTCTTCGCGGAAAGGGAGATTGCTCCCAAAAGAAAGCGTTTGCTTGAGCTAACGGCAAAAAAGCTTGCTGAGATAAAGCACTTGTTGAGGGAAACAAGCGCTTCTTTGAAAAGGCTTGGCAGCGCGCAACTTTCTGGAAACAGCAGCAGGCTTGACAGGATTGTCAGAACATCAAAGAGAAATGCCCTTCTGCAGCTTTCCTCGCTTATTGAGAAGTTGCAGCCGGTTAACACAAGCGATTTGAACGCCATTAAGTCATACTGCAGTGAATCAATCCTTGCTTTGCAGCAGGCAGGCCAGTTTGGCAAAAACGTTGCATATACTGGGATTTCCTTCAAGGATGAGATGAAGGAAGTTGGGGGGCATTTGAAGCAGCTTAGCAGCGAATTCGTTTCTCTGAAGAAGCTGCTTGACGATTACAGCAGTGTCTTTTTGAAAACTGTTTTGGAAAAGAAGCTGCTTGAGTTGGAATCCGTTGAGAAGTCTGCTTCCCTTTCCGAGAAGGAAATCGCTGCCCTGAAAAAGGGCTTGCACGAAACAGTGTTGCAAAAAAGCCAGCTTGAAGCAAGTCTGCGCAAGCTTAGGGGCGGAGAAGAATTCAAGGCTATTGCTTCCTTGAGCGAGCGGAAGGCTGAACTGCTTAGGGAAAAGCAGAAGGCAAAGACAGAGCTGCTTGACATGTTTGCAAAGGTTGAGAAGCCGCTGCATAGGCTTGACAAGGCGGTGAAAGCCAGAAAGATTTTTCTTCCGGGAAAGCAGGCAGACCTTTTGCACTACCTCCTGCTCAACCCGTTCAGGGCTTTGAAGCTTGACCCAAAGGCTGAAATAGTGAAACAGGTGTTGCTTGAAGCAAGGAAGGCAATTGGCAGTGGCGCGATAGAGCTTAAGGAAAGGGAAAAAGAGAAAAAGATGGCTGTTTTGCAGGAGATGCTTTCCTTTGACTTTTTCGGTAAAAGCTTTTGGAGGTTCAACAGGCTTGACTCGGAGATTCTGGCTGTTGAAAAGAGGCTGCATGAAATGCCTGCAATAAAAAGGGAATCAGAGCTGTTTTCCTCCATAAAGCGGTTACAGGCAAGTGAGCAGCAGGCAAAACAACAACTCAACTCCCAAGAAGAGCAAATAGCCCGCTCCCTGGAATCAGCGAAGGGGCTGAGCTTGGAAGCGCAGCGGATTTTGTGCAGAGTAACAGGCAAGCAGGTGGCAATTAAAGGCCAATCGGCAGGTTTGGCCTGATTACCTTGTCGCAGAATTGCGACAGGACATTTATTACTTCCGGCTTTGTTTTGTCCATTATGATGAAGACCGACTGGAAGCCCTGTGACCTCAAGCTTTCACCAAGCGTGTGGACAAACCTTTCAACGGTTCTCTCAGCGTTGTAAATCAGCAGGGTTGACAGGCTCTCCAAAATGAAAAAATGCTTCCCAGGTGGCAATTTTTTCACGAACTCGCCTATCTGTAATTGAATCTCTGTAAGGTTCTGCGGCGAATCAACGAATGAAACGTTTTTCACTGGCAATTCTTCTTCGCTCTCCCCTTTTGAAATCACATCAACTATGAACAGGCCGCTGCAGTCTACGCTGTGTTCCTTCAGCATTTCGATAAGGCTGTTTCCGCTCTTGTTCAGGGCAACAAAAATTCCACTCATTCCGCTTTCCCTAAAGTTCTTGACAAGGTTTGCAATGAGCAAGTCGTATTTGTCCTCCCTTGTAACGAGCAACACCACATATTTTGACGGCAGCTCTTCAAGCCTTTTCCTTAGCTCAAAGCCAAGGCTGCCACCCCGCTCTATGTAGGCGATTAGCTCATCGATTTGCTCGCCCTGGTTTTTCTTCCTCCTTTTCGCTACAGGCGCCTTGATATCTCCCAGCATTTTACTTCACGTCTTCAAAGAGCTCCTGCTTTGACAAAACCTTGATTCCTGTGTTTGTAATCCTTATTGGGTGCAGCTTCTCGCTTATTTTTGTTCCCCGCATCTTCAAAATGCCGATGCTTCTGATAAACCTGTCTTCTAGCTTTGTGTGGTACAGAAGAAGCACTCCGTCCGCTACATATTCCTCTAGGCCAAACAGGCTGGTTGCCTTGTCAAGGCTTATCTCGTTTGTGATTATTGCAGTGCAGCCAATCCTTTTCAGCATCCTCCCCAGGGAAAGAATCCTTTTCCTGGCATCAAGCTCTCTCTCAAAATAGAGCCTGAACACAACGCCTGGGTCAATAACAAGCCTCTTCGCGCCAAGCCTGCTTACCTCGTCCTCAATCGTGGTCTTAAGCTTGTCAAAGTCGTACAACTCAACCGTGATGATGGCCAGCATCTTTTTTTCAATAAGCGTTCTTACATCCCAGTCAAACAATTCAGCAAAGCTTATTATCTCGTCTGCTGATTCCTCCAGACTAATGTAAAGGCCTGGCTCGTTGTATTTCACCACGCCGTTGTAGAGGTATTCAATGCAAAGGCAGGTTTTGCCACTGCCAGGGTCCCCGCTTATCACGACAAGGTTGTTTTCCGGGATTCCTCCAAAAAGTATTTCGTCCAAGCCTGGAATGCCTGTCTTTGTTCTAACAGGGTTAACCATTTTTTTTTCACAACCGCTTTCTTGCAATAAAACTTTGAAGATAAATAGGCATTAACTTCTTTAAAAAGATAACTTAAGAGGAAAGGGGCAGAATTTGAAAACAATCAAAAGAATTGGGTTTTTTGCAAAGCAAACCATTTTTTTTTCTCCCAAAAATTTAGGGTTTCAAACAGCCCTTTGCCTGCCGCTGCTCACCTGCTCAAACGTGTCAATGTAGCTTTCGGCAATCTCCGGCCAGTGCCAGCCCCTAGTATAGTTGAATGCGTTTCTCTCAAGCCTAAGCCTCAGCTTCCTGTTTGAAAATATTTTGTCCGCTGCTTCGGCTAGGCACCTGCTGCTCTTGAATCGCACAATC
>JAUWWX010000124.1 GCA_030616665.1 archaeon
CAACCTCGATGTATTCTGGAACCTGCATTACCAGCCTGCTGAATTCACTGTACTGCTGGTTTATATCCTTGATGCTCAGTTCGTTGAACTGGTTTGGGTAAATGCCAATGCCGTCAACGCAGTCCCCTGTAACTACAAGGTACTTTATCCTGCCAACCTTCTGCCTTTCTTTTTCACCGCCCTGCTTTCCATTCAGCCAGTTTAGAAAGGAATTGAATTCCTTTTCAAGAAAAAGCCTGCTTCCAATGTGAAAGTCGCTTGTAGAAGCGATTGTTAATTCGCTTTCAACCTTTTTAACAGGCCTTATCGGCATGTCCGGCCAAAAAATCTGCTTGACAATAAGCATGTTTTCGTTCCATTTGACTGCCTTTACCCCAATAACGCTGTCAACGGTCACCCTTTCAGCAAGGCCTGTCAAGGCTGTATCATCCTTGATAATTAGGGTAATGCAGTTGGCTTCCAGGTCTTCCAATTGCAGAGCAATGTTGCCGTTTTTTGTAACCCATTTCCTGAAGACCATGCCTATTACGTCAACTGGCTTGCTCTTTTGCACTTTCTTCAAGGCAGTTATTGGCCTTGGGCTAAGGCCCTGCCTTCTTTTCAGCATTGCTGACAGCAGCTCAAACTTTCTTCTGAAATAGTGCAGAAAGTCCTTTGTTTTGCCCTCGCTTTTGCTTTGGCCTGTGACATCGCTCTTTGAAAGAATCCGCAGCCGGCCTTCTCTTTCCCTAGCCAGCGGCTTAAATGCCTTGTGATGTAGCTCAACAGGCTTTGTCCCTACTTCAGGCAGCTTTGTCCTAAGAAGCCTTTTCTCGACCTCTTTCTGGTTTATGAAGAAAATGTTTTCGGCAAGCAGCTGGTCTATTATTTCGTGGAAGTCTGGCCTTTCCTTGAGCAATCCAATTGCCTTCTCGTCAATTAAGGCGTTTTTCTCGCTCGCATACCTGACTATTTCTCTTTCCTTGGCTCCGACCTGCAACTGCACTGTGCATTACTCCTTTATCTTCTCCTTTATTGCTTCCATTCTGCTGATTATTTCCCACACGTCAGTCCTTGTATGTGACGGTATATTGAGGTCCTTGCTTACGTCGTCCATCATGTAAACAGCTGTACTAAAATCCTCTATCCTCATTTTCCTGCCTGAAATCTTCTGCATTGCCTCCTCCACAATGCCCCTTATATTCCTTGGAACGCTGTGGTCAGTAGAAACCAGCTGCATTAGGTCAAGCAGTTCCTTTAATTCCTTTCGCACCTCTTCAGCCATTCTAGCCCCCCAAAAATCAGCGCCAAATGGAAACTTTAATTAAAATCCACGTGGACCGAAAAACTGTAATAATTAGGGGTGGGAAAAAAATTTAAAGGAAACTTTTTTAGTCCAAAATCATATGAATGGCCTCGTCAAGCGACATCTTTAAATAAGGCTTTCCAATGTCTTCAAGCCATTGGTTCATTTCAGTTAGCTTTCTCTTAACCTGGCCGTCCAAAATTCTAAGAAGGGCCTCTTTTTTTTCAGAAAAGGCTGAATACTGTTTCATAGTTTTTTCAAGAGCTTTTCTGAACTGCAAGAGGCTGGTAAAGCCGTCTGGCCCAAGACTGGTGTGGCCTGCCTTAAGTGTAAGCCCTGAAATCTCAGTCGCTTTCTCTTCAAGCGTTAACAGCTTTTTCTTAGGCTTTGGTCGCCTGCTCTTTGCAGCCTTTGCCCGCAAGCCCATTGCCCCTGGCTTTCTGCGCTTCTTGTAAGCTTCAGACCTTCTGTCCCTGCTGCGCCTTTTCTGCATCACGATTGCCCCTTCTCATTTTTTCCAACCAATTCAACAATTTCTTTCTTCAACCCTGATTTAATTCCTTCCCCTTCCACAATTGCCTTGCCAAACGCCTTCCTTGCCTTTTCCATTTCCTTCTCTGATGCAACATCCGCCTTGTTTACCACGACCAAAACTGGTGTTTCCTTAAATTCCTTCCTGATTTCTTGCAGCAAGTTTGCCTGCTTTTCCAAAGGAAACCCGCACAGCATTGTCGGGTCGGCAACAAACACGATTGCGTTTGCCAAGTGCTTCAATGCGGAAATTCCCTTTCTTTCAATCCTGTTCCTTTCCCCCAACGGCCTGTCCAACAGCCCAGGCGTATCAATTAGCTGAATCCTCCCATAACCGTGTATAAGGTAGCCAATCTGCAGCTTTTGTGTTGTGAAGGGATAGCTTGCAATCTTGGGCTTGCTTTTTGTAAGCCTGCCAAGAACGGTTGACTTGCCTGTGTTTGGGTATCCGGCAATTATGGCTGTTGGCATTCCAATCCTCACGCTTGGCAATTCCCGCATCTTCCTTGCGGCTTTGTTGTACTCTTCTATGCTTTTGTCCAGCTTTTTCACAAGCCCGCTTAATCTGCCGTAGAATTCCTTTGCTGTTTCCCCTGCCTTTTGCGCTTCCCTTTTGCCCAGGCCCTTTATCCTGCCAATGTGGTTTCGCTTTAACTTTGAAATTATTTTCCTCTCCGCAGACATGTGTCCCAGTGCCTTCAGGGTTTCCTTTACGTCAATTGTTTCCCCCACAAGCTCCCTGTAAAAGGGATTCAATTCACGCATGCTTGGAAAGCCATTTACTGCGCTTCCCAGCGTTTTTGAAACGTAATTGCAACTAACCTCTATCCGCCTAATATTCTTGCCCTTTGCATCCTTTATCCTGTTCCTCTGGCTCTTAAGCCTGGCAGCCTGCTTCCTGGCCTTCCTGAACGCAATGTCAAGAATTTCCCTGCTTTGAGGCAGAATAATCAAATTCATTCAATTCACCTGACCTGCCAATCTTTTTAATCCTTTAGTAATTAATTGATATAACAAGCCCTTTTTAAGCTTTTAAGGGGCGAATTCTTTTTTGGGAAAGGGGGTAATATAAATGAACTTTGAAGGCTTCTACAGCAGGAAAAACTACAAGCTGTACATGCTTGTCCCGGCTGTTTTGTTCATAGTGTTTCTTTTCCTAATCTTTGTCTGGCCCTCTATCCCAAAGGGAATTGACCTGCAGGGCGGAACCCTTTTGCAGATAAGAAGCGAAACGCAAATTAACGCCTTAGAACTTAAACAGCTTCTTTCGGAAAATTTTGACCTGCTTGACCTAAAAGTAAACAGCATCAGCGGGCCCTCGGGAAACGGCGTAAACGTGCAGTTTGCAGGCAATAAAACCCTGCTCAGTGCAAAGGCTAGGCTTGATTTGGCAAAATGCCAGCTTTCCTCACACCAGGAAGCGGCAGTGCAGAGCGCCCAAGCAGCTGTCAACTCGCTTTCCAGATTCCTTGAAACAACTTCCTTGCCCCAACTACCTG
>JAUWWX010000034.1 GCA_030616665.1 archaeon
AGGCAGGCCTTCAGAAAAAGGTAACGCCTCATTCACTGCGCCACACTTACGCTACGCACCTCCTGGAAGCCGGGGAAAACATCAGGAAAATACAGGAGCTGTTAGGCCACAGCGATTTGAGCACAACCCAGATTTACACAAAGGTGAGCATGCAGGAATTGAAGAAGGTAAAAAGCCCCCTGGACAGGCTGTAGTTTTTGGGGGGGGGCTCCAACCTTCCACTAGTGGGGCCTGTTGTTACGCACTGCTGACCGGCTTTGCAAAATTCACCCCGGGGGCGGTTACTGCGCGCTGCTGATCGTTTTTGCAAAAATTGCTGCAAGCCGCCTCCCTTTTGCGGTGAGAAAAACCAGCTTCTTCCTGCCTTCCACACTGAAAGAAACAAAGCCCAGTTTCTGAAATTTTGAAAGAATTTTGGTTGTGTGGGGGAACGTACAGTCTATTTCCTTTGCAAGCGAGGAGGCGTACCAGCCTTTTCTTCCATCGCTTAATGTAATAAGGGCCTTTATGGGCTTTGTCCTGAAAAAGCATTCACTGCCGCCTAATTCAACAACCATGCTTAAACCAAGCAAAATAAAACAGGAAAAAGGATTTAAACGTTGCCCAAAAAAACCAAAAATATCTTTTTTTATGTATAAAGGAAAAAATATTAATTACAAAATATAAAAGAAAACCGTGTTATGTATATTTAATTTTGGGGGCATCTTCTTACGCCGGGCGCGGGCAGGCATTATGTATAAGGCCGGTGTTTGGGCTTGAAGTGTTGGAAGACAAACCAAAAACTTTATATACTTTAAAAGAATTAGTATTATAGCAAAAAATTTAGGAGGGACGCAAATGACTATGCGATTATCAAAGCTGTTTGGAATGGACATTTACACCAACGATGCAGAGTACAAGGGAAAGGTCTTTGATGTAATCATCAACCTGGAAAAGGGCAGGCTGGAAACGATCACGACAGAGGCGCTTAAGGCAAGGTCAAAACAAGAAGCAAAAAAGATAATCAGTGAAAAGAGCATTCCATACAAGAACGTAAAATCGGCGAAGGACATTATCCTTGTTGGGGGGAAGCCTACTGTATCAGAGGCAGAAAAACGTGAAGCGCCGCACTATAGGTACAGGAGACGGTAGTTCTCCTCTGTTTTTTCCTCTTTTTGCTCGGTCTGCCTTGTTTTATCCTTTTTTGAGTTTAATTGATTTTTGGTAAAACTTTAAATATTCTTATGTATTACTATTATACATAAGAGAATCAATATACTAACAACACATAATACAGGAAGTGTGGGGAGTCTATGGGAGTCAAAGGTTACTTTATCCAATACAAATTCATAATTCCTGAAAGCATGAAACACAGTAGCTATACCTACCAAAAACTTTTTAGGGCGCTCTATGGATATACCCAGGCAGTTTTTAAATCAAACGGCAAAACCTACCACTACCACAGGCCCGGAGTACTCAGTTCAACACCCTATTTAAGGCCCGGAAAAAACTGTGTAATCATTCCTCCAAGCGACCTCCAGCCCCTTCTAGACTTCTTTAAAACTGGGCGAAACCCAACACACAATTGGAGGACCAAGGGCGAATGGAAAGCCGTTTACTACATGAATGAAAAGATGGTTGACGAAAAAAGCGCCCTGACAGCGCTGGAAACCCTGCTGGACAGGCGCTTTGTCACAACAGTCTCTGGGAAAAAGGAGAGGTTGCCAACAGAGCTAAGCGCTGTGCTTGCCAGGGTTCAGGCAGGGGATATCGACAGGGGCTACATCAGCACGCTTTTGGTAGAAGCGCGGTCAACCACCTCCGGCGAATGGTTCAAAAACGTTTATTCTAACTCAGCAAAACTGAAGTCGTTTTACTCCAACTACAAGAAGCTGAAAACCCTGGTTTCGTGAACCCCTTCCTCCTTTCGGGCCCGGGACTCCCCCTGAAAGAGTTAACAACCCCTCAGGAGCTCATTCCCTCAGCTTCATGCTTTTTTTCCCTGCCCTTGCTTCAACCACAACAACCTTTTTCTCCCCTTCTTCTTTCTCAAGCTTTACAACCAGGTCGTGTTTTCTCCACTGCATTCTCCCCCCAACACTGCTGTTTTCCACCAACCCAACATCTGTCAATGTTTTGAGGTAAGGGTAAAGACTCCTCTCGTTTTTGTATTCTGCGCCAAAAAGCTCCTTTATCCTCCTCCTTAGTTCATTCATCTCAACCCATTCGTCAAAACCCAGGGCAGAAGCAAGATGAAAGGCCTGTGTGTTTGGCTTAAAGTGCAAATAGTCCCAAACACTGTGAATTTCGTCAATGCTGTCAGTGCTTCCAATTTCCTTGGTTTCGTAAACCCGTTCGTCGCCTGCTGCGCTCCAATCGTCAATCCTGTGGAAAAGGCCTATAAAGCCCCTAATCAACCCTTTGAAAACCATTATTACTTACTATAATGACCGTAATTACTTTAAATTGTTACGGTAATGAACTTTCATTATAGTAATTACAGATAATTACCCTTTTAGTCTGTTTTTTCCTTTTTTGGAGGCTGGTGAGTAAGTTTTTCAGCCTATTTTCTCGCGTGCCCCCTATTTTGTGCCTGCCCTTTTTCTTCTTGCAAAACAACCCCTTTTTGTGAGGGGGGTTTCAAACAAGGTTTTTAGAAACTGCCTGGATTCTGTGCCTTATTTTTCAAAGTGAGGGCATTAATCTGATAAATTTCGCTTTCTTCTCCCAGTAAATCAACCACCCCCAAGTTTTTCTAAGCAGGGGGGCCGTTGTGAGTTAAGTATAGGGAGTAGCGGGGGGAGGATTTGAACCTCCGACCTTCGGGTAACACAACCAGCAGATTACTCCCCTGCTGTTTATGAGCCCGACGGGCACTCCTGGCTGCCCTACCCTAATAGACGGGATTCCTTAGGTAGGAAACCCCGTTCGCTATGGTTGCAGCGCACCGCCATTAAGCTCTTATGTTATAATCTTGCCGCTTTCTCTTTTTAAAGGCTTTGAAAGAGGGCGCATTTCGTCTAAAATCCTTTTTTGGTAATTATACCCAAAAAAAAGGATTTTCTTAGCTTTTTTAACCTTTTTTAAACCTCTTTTACTAGGCCAAGAATCCATTCTATTTGTCCAAGATTTTGTGTTTTTTTACCCTCCTTTTTTACGCCAGTTTTTTCAATTCGCCAACCTCTTTTCTCATTTCCGTTATCTGGCTTCCAATCTCTTGCAGTTTTTTGGTGTAATCAAACGAACCCATTATTTCGCCGCATTCAGGGCACTTGAACCGGTATTCTGCGGCAATCTCAAAGGGTAGCTGGGCACAGTTGTTCTTGCAGCTGAAAAAGCAGTAATTTTTTCCAAAAACCTGCTTTACCTCAAGCTTTTCTATGCTTTCCTGCTGCTCCTCCAGAACCAGCTCAACAATCCGCCTCTTCTTAATCCCCCAAGTGTAGTTATACCAGCCGTTTTTCTTGTTCTTTGTTTTCTTGTAACAGGCTATCCCCCTGTAGTGCAGCCTGTTCAAAACAGTCCTTATTTCGGTAACCTTCAGTTTCATCTTCTTTGCAAGCTCTTCGTCCGTAACCCGTTTTCCCTTTTTTTCACAGTGGGTTGCTACGCCAACAGCGGCTTCCCCACCAACGCTTCTCAAAAACTCTTGTACAAGCGGAAGATGAATAAAACAATTTCTCTTTGACAAAGGCACCAACTAAACTATTTATTTTTCAAAAATCAATTTAAACCAAATCCCCTTTTTCGCCAATTTCTAAGCTTTTGAGGTCTTTTTTCCCCTTTGTTGTGGTACAACCCTTATTTTTGCCTTGCTAAAGTGCTTTCCAAGCTCTTTTCCTTGCTGCAGCCAGTCCATCACAACAGCCAATGCAGCAATTTCGCTGTGCGGCTGCCCTGTTATAGCAATGTTTGCATCGCTTAGCTCGTAAACTTCTTTTTCAACCTTCCGGCTTCCGATTACAAGCAAAACCCTTTTTTTTGACCTCAGCATCTTCGCCTCCTTTTGAAGCGGCAGGCCGTACATTGTCAAATGCACTGAAAAAAAGCCCTTTTTTGCAAATTCGGCCAAGCTCTTTCTCCAGTTGCCAGTAAATTCAACCTTGAAACTGCCGCCCCACCGTTTTGCAATATCCTCAACACTCTTCCTAATGCCCTCATCCTCATCCCCTGCAATGACTATTTTCCTTGCGCCGAAGGCCCTGGAAACAAGGCAGCAGTGCGATGTAACCCTGTAATCCCTAACAAGCCTGTGCCCGTATCTCAGAACGACGATTTCCTGCTTCACCATAAGTTTATTTAACTACAAACGATTTTTATTTAGTAAAGTTGTTCTGGTGAAAAAATGCTTGACATAAACCTGATAAGGGCAAACCAAAAGCTGGTTGAGGACAGCCTGCGGAAGAGACAGGACAAGGAAAAGATTAAGTGGCTTCATGACCTAATTGAAAAGGACAACCAATGGCGGGGCCTAAAACAAAACATTGACAAGCTGAGGCAGAGGAAGAACGACCTAAGCAAGTCTTTTAACAAGAGCCAAATTGCCGAGGCTAAAAATATTTCAGCCCAGATAAAGGAAAACGAAGCTCGGCTGTTCCAACTCAAAGAAAAGGCTAACTACTACCTTATGAGGCTGCCAAACACCTTGCATGAAAGCGTGCCAGTGGGCAAAGGCGAAGAAGACAACGTTGTAATAAGAAAAGGCAGCAGGCCAAAAAAGCCAACCTTTCCAATAAAGCACCACGGCCAGCTTGCTGCACAGCTTAACCTAGCTGATTTTGAGAGGGCAGTAAAAATAAGCGGAACCGGCTTCTTCTTCCTCAAGGGCGAACTTGCCCTGCTCGACATTGCCTTGCAGCGCTTTGCAATTGACACCCTTCTGAAAAAGGGATTTACCCTAATTCAGCCGCCTATTTTAATGAGGCGAAAGCCCTACGAGGGCGTCACAGACCTGGAAGACTTTGAGAAGGTAATGTACAAAACCGAGGGCGAAGACCTCTACCTCATTGCAACTTCTGAGCACCCAATGGCAGCAATGTACCAAAACGAAATCCTTGAAGAAAAGCAGCTGCCAATAAAATTGGCTGGAGTCAGCGCCTGCTTCAGGCGCGAAATCGGAAAGCATGGCTTGGATGAAAGGGGCTTTTTCAGGGTTCACCAGTTCAACAAAATAGAGCAGTTTGTTTTCTGCAAGCCAGAGCAAGGCCGGAAGCTGCACGAAGCGCTGTTGAAAAATGCAGAAGAAGTGATGAGGAAGCTGCAGATCCCTTACACAGTAACCAATGTTTGTACAGGCGACATTGGAACAGTTGCAGCCAAAAAGTACGATGTCAACGGCTGGTCTCCCAGGGAGGAAAAGTATATCGAGTTGATGTCATGCACCAACTGCACAAGCTACCAGGCAGCAAGGCTTGGCATACGCTACAGAAAAAAGGACGGGAGCAAGGAGTTTGTGCATACGCTGAACGCCACAATGGTTGCAACAACCCGCACCTTACGCTGCATTATCGAAAACTATCAAACAAAGCAGGGAACAGTCAAGGTTCCAAAGGCTTTGCAAAAATACATGAATGGATTGAAGGAAATTAAGAAAACGGTTTAACCCATTCAAACCCAGTCATTATTCCTGCTTTGCCAACGTTTTTAAACCGGACAAGGCAAGTTAATAGCTATGCGTGTGCTAACGCTTAGGCACAAGGGCTATTCCCTGAAACTGGTCTTCAGAGCAGATACATATTATACAAGAACGGTGTTTGAGCCAGGGAAAACAGAGTTTGAGCCAGGAAAAACCATGTACCAACTCCTGTTTGAGCACTTGGTAGACGGAAAAACTGTGTCGTGTGGGGAGATTGCCAGACATTACAAAAAGGTAAACCAAGACATTAACCCTAGTTCCATCCAGCAGATGCTGGGAAGAATAGAGGCAGCTGCAAAAAAGTCCCCAACTGGGAGATTGAGAGAAAAGCATTTCAAAAGGCCGCCAAGAGGGGGAGCAAGCCCAGTTGTGTCAAGGAAGAGCATAGACTCAAGGTTTACCCACGCTCAAAGGGAGGTAATTGACGAAACAATTAAGGACCTATACAAACTCGGCAAGCTGCCAAGGTATGCAGATATAAGAGTGATTTGCCTTGTAGCTCTGCGTAAAAAAGGCCTGGGTGGAAACGTCGTTTTAAACGATTTGGCAATCTTGAGGGCAAAGAAGAGGCTTGGTTTGCCAATACGCAAAAGGCAACCAGCAAGGCCTCCGAGAAGAAGGCGCTGAATGTTGAATTGCAAGAAGCATTCCACCTTTTTGTAAATGCTTTTAAATGCTTTCCCAACACCTTTCTTTACAGTGGGCCCGTAGCTCAGCCTGGCAGAGAAAGGAGAGCGTTAAGCTCCTTTTCGCCATAAGCACTTGGCTTTTAAGGGCATTCAAATCCGGAGGCGACCAAAGAAGAGGGTGGTCGTTAAACCACTCTTTTCGGTACAGGTGTCCGGGGTTCGAATCCCCGCGGGCTCGCTTTTTTTCTTTTTACAAACGTTTAAATACTTTCTCTGAGCGAATTACTTATTATTGGGCCCGTAGCTCAGTCTGGTAGAGCACCTGACGGCTGGTTAAAGCCGGGTGAAGCTCTTAACTTCCAGATGGGAGGGCGCGACCAGAACAGCTTGTCTTTGCGGACTGCTATGTTTTAGGCGTCGAGGGTTCGAATCCCTTCGGGCTCATTTTTTGGTAGGTGGAATCAATTGGCTGAGAGAATTAGCTGGGACCAGTACTTTCTGGAGATAGCCAAAACAGCCTCAAAGAGGGCCAGTTGCCTCAGGGGCAAACAGGTCGGCGCTGTTCTTGTTAAGGAAAAGCAGATTCTTGCAACAGGCTACAACGGCGCTCCCAAGGGCGTGGAAGACTGCTTAGAGCGAAACTACTGCATCAGGGAGCGCAACAACATTGCAAGCGGCGAAAGGCTTGAGTATTGCAGGGCAACCCATGCAGAGCAGAACGCCGTTGCCCAGGCTGCTTCGCAGGGCGTTGCAACCAAGGGAGCAACCCTTTACACAACCAACTTTCCCTGCGTTCTGTGCGCAAAACTTTTGATAAATGCAGGCATTAGGGAAATAATTTTCCTGGAAGAGGAAAAAGACGGTTTAAGTCAGGGCATCTTGGAAGAAGCAGGCGTGAAGATTAGGAAGATGTGAATCACCGGAAATCACTCGCTAGTATTTTTCACAGGAAATCCCCTCTCTTGGGTTTTTGTTTAAAAAGCTAAGATTTCTAATTCTTCTATGCGAAGGTTAAGTGATAGAAAGATAGATCTGTTGACGGAATTAAGAACTCATGGTATTGGTTTCAAAACCATTGCAAAGCAGATCTGCTGCAGCCCGGCTTCTGTTCACAAGTATGCGAAAAGTGTTCCTTTGTCAAAGAAGGCAAAGGCAAACTTGGTCGAGAGTCAAAACAAGTTAAGAGCTAATTTTGCAACCAAGTATGCAAAAGAAAAACAAATTATCCGCCCGTCTCTTTCCATTGATTTGGCAAGAGTTTTGGGGCATTTGTTTTTTGACGGCTCTGTAGCTTTTACCAATGGAAAGTATATGCTTTCTTACTGCAATTCTTCGATTGAACTAATCAATGAGTTTGTTTCAAGGACACACAGGCTTTTTTCTCTAAAACCCGCTAAAATATCAAAGTTTAAAGGAGTTAACCTTGATTGGTACCAATCAACGTTTTACTCTAAAAAAGCTTTCTGTTTTGTTAAAAGTTTTTCACCTTGTTTTAGTACAAGTAAGAACATTGGTATTCCTGTTGAGATAATGATGGCAGAAGACCAAATCAAAGAATCTTTTTTGCTAGCTTTTTGGGCAGACGAAGGCTGTGTTGATTATAGAGGCTATCTTACTGGCAGTTCTAAAAGCAAAAAAATGATTGATGACTTAGTTAAATTGCACAAGAGTCTTGGCATTGAATGTAAAAAACACTTAAACAAAAAGGGCAAGGCGCATTCCTTGTCAATAAAGAGGGCTTTGAACAATTATTCCAAATTCTACCACAAAATTGGTTTTGGAAAAGCAATAGTG
>JAUWWX010000133.1 GCA_030616665.1 archaeon
CAGACCTTTTTGAAAACGCCTATGCCCTGATAGTAAACGCCACTTCCAATTCCAACAGCAGTAGCGCCAGCCTGCACAAACTCAATTGCATCCCTTCCAGTTGAAATGCCGCCCATTCCCAGAATTGGGATTTTGACTGATTCAAAGATTTGGTAAACGCATTTTATTCCAATTGGCTTTGTGGCTGGCCCGCTGATTCCGCCAAAGCGGTTGAACAGGATAGGCCTTCTTGCGTCAATGTCAATTATCATGCCGGCAACTGCGTTGATTGCACAAATTGCGTCAGCGCCGGCCTTTTCACAGGCAGCAGCAATATCGGAAATGTTATATGCCTGCGGAGTAAGCTTTGCGAGCAGTGGAATGTCACCAGCCTCTTTTTTAACGGCTTTCACAACCTCTGCCGAGGCTTCCTCACTTACCCCAAAAATCTGGCCGTGCTCTTTGGTATTAGGGCAGCTGATGTTTGCCTCAATTGCATCAGGCTTGTGCGCTGCAACGTTTTTTGCAACAAGCGCAAATTCTTCAACAGAGGCGCCGTAAATGGAGGCAATTAGGGGAAAGTTTCTTTTCTCAAGCTGTTTCCATTCCTGTTCAATGTTCTTAAATCCAGGCGAGGGCAAGCCAACAGCGTTGATTATACCGTGCTCCCATTCAAAAACAGATGGGTTTGGATTGCCGTCCCTTTCAGCCGGGCCAATGCTCTTCATTGTCACGGCGCCTGCACCGCCTTCTTCTGCAACCCTTACAAGCAGTTCAGCGCTTGTTCCAAGGATTCCGGAAGCCAAAATAGTCGGGTTTTGCAATTTCATGCCAATAAAACTTGTTTTCAGGTCCAACAAAACCCGCTAAGTAATAGGTTTGATTACTTATTTAAAATTAGCGTTTTTGCTTGCTCCTAATTGAATCCAGCAATCCCAAAAAGGGCTCCTGCCTTGTTCCAAGCTCCAGCCTATTATACATCTCCAAAGCGAAGTTTTCTGGGTCAAAGACACCAATCTCTGTCACAATTGCGTGCACGTAGAACGCGTCCACAACATCAAATGCAGGGTTTCTAATGCGAACCCTTTTTGGCTTTTTGGGCCAAACTTCATCTGCGTCCCTTTCCTCGATTTCCTCCTCAAAGCCAAAGTAGGTTGCTGGGTCAAAGCAGTGGGAAGAGGTGCAAACGAATAACGGGTTGTGGTGCTTTTTGGCTGCATTTCCGATTTGGGCTGTGCCAATCTTGTTCACAATGCTGCCGTCGCTCAGAACAGCATCGCATCCCACAAAGACCTTGTCAACCGGGTGCATGAACTTGTCTGCAGCGCTGTCCACAATCAATGTTACGGGAATTCCTGCCCTTGCCAAATTCCTGGCAGTAATTCTTCCCTGGAAAAGAGGCCTTGTTTCCGTGCAATAAACCTTTTCAATTTTCCTTTTGGCCTTTTTGAAGATTTCTTCCACTGTGTGGGAATGGCAGTGCGTAAGCAGAGTGTCGCCTTTCTCAATCAGCCTGCTCCCGTACAGGGCAATTTTTTGCATTGCCTCTTTCCTGTCTGCCTCATAGCCCCTAATGGTTTTGAGCACGTTTTCCTTGACCTCCTGCAAATCCCTTGAATGCAGCGAAGCCGCCTTGAGGATAATCCTCAGGGCAGTCCTTGTTTCAGGCTCAGTTGGCCTCGCCCTAAGAATTTCCAAACAGTTACTTTGCAATTCCCTCCTGAACGCAATCAAGGTTTTTGCCCTGCTTTTGGAAACTAATTGCTTCAAGACCCTGACTGCTGCCTTCCTTACCTTGCTGCTTCCCTGGATGCGCAGTTCTTCTATATCGTCAATTACCTTGCCAAAAGTTTTTGCTGCCATGCCAGAATTATAGAGTGATAGCTTAAATAAAATAGTTTCCTTTTTTTGTCCTTTTTTTTGGGATAGCAGTCTGATGAGATGCTTTTGCTTTTCCATTTTTGGCTCTTGGAAAGCCTTAAATAAGGCAATAGACTACTTAATAGCCTATGATAATGCACAAAAGGTTTTTGGCGTTCTGCTGGCTTTTCACTGTTGTGGTTGTTGGCATAGTTGTATACGAAATGGTTGCCGTTCCAAGACCACTTGGTTTCTAGGCTGCGTCCAACCTTGCTGGCAGAATAGCTTTGTTGCAAGGCCTTTCTAATGGCCTGCCAAAAACCAAAAACCCGATTATGTATAATTGCTTTTTATTATGTTTAATTCATGACTAATTGCTTTAAATTTGTTTTCAATAGGAATTATTTTATTCTTTCATAATTCGGGGGTGCCTTAATTGCAAAGTGTTGTAAAGAGAGCTATTAAGCGGGCAAAGAGAATGCCTGGGAAGAAAAAGAAGAAGATAAAGGCCTCAGACGACAACGAGGACTTGATCAAGCTGCTTGAAACCGCCAAGGCAAAGATTAGTGTGGTTGGAATTGGCGGAGGGGGCTGCAACACTATTGAGAGAATGACCGAGGTTGGCATAGTTGGCGCTGAAACCTTTGCCATAAATACTGATGCGCAGGACTTGTTGAATGCGACTGCCGACAAAAAACTTTTGATTGGAAGGCAGCTTACCCGGGGCCTGGGCAGCGGTTCAGACCCACTTGTTGGGGAGGGCGCAGCACGCGAATCCATAGAGGAGTTGAGTGAAGCCCTCAGTGATAGTGATCTTTTGTTTATCACGTGCGGAATGGGTGGCGGCACTGGAACAGGCGCTGCTCCGCTTATTGCAGAGATTGGCAAGGGAATGAAAGCTTTGACAATTGGCGTTGTGACAATTCCTTTCACTGTAGAGGGCAGGAAGAGGATGGAGAATGCTTTGAGCGGGCTAGCCAACCTTAAAAAGAACACAGACACAGTGATTGTGATTCCAAACGACAAGATTCTTGAGATTGCACCTGACCTGCCAGTAAATGCTGCATTCAAGGTTGCCGACGAAGTCCTTACCAACGCTGTGAAAGGCATTACGGAAATGGTAACAAAGCCTGGTCTTATAAACTTGGACTATGCAGACCTTAAGACGATTCTGAACAGGGGCGGTGCAGCCATGATAGGTTTGGGTGAAAGCCACACAGACGAAAGGGGCGAGGCCAGGGCCTTGGAAGCGGTGGAAAACGCCTTAACCAGCCCGCTGC
>JAUWWX010000095.1 GCA_030616665.1 archaeon
AGTTGATTCTATGAGTTATATATGCAGAGGGCTCGTCTTTCGGGTCCAAAATCACCAGAAGGTGCAGGTCATCAGTACTGATTTCTACTCCCGGAAGTACGCACAACAGGTCTTTTCCCCCTGCTTCGCTTATCAACTGGTACCAGCTGTTTGTCATATCTTGCGAGTGAGTGTTGCCGGGTGAGTTGTGGTCGGTTATTGCTATTAGTTTTATTCCCTCATTCAAGCATTTTTCTACAATCTTTTTTGATATTTCTTTTGCAGTAATCTGGCTGTTCTGGATATCTTTTGTATCAAACTTGAAATTGTATTTGTTTTTTGCCTGGGCATCCCCCGATGCAGGCGTGTGTATATGCAAGTCTGTCTTCACAAACTCGGCTCCGCCGTCCCGTCTAAGAACCTTCTTGTAATTGTCATATATCACCTGTTGCCGTCTAGCCGAAACTGGCATGAGAAAACCGATTTCTTAATATACTTTCTTCTATTTATATTTTTGCATAAACAAAAGTTTGCCTATAGACTCTTTTTCCTGTCCACAAAGTCAAGTTTTTCTTTACTTTGTAGGCAAAGCCCACAAACAAGAGATTTGCTCTAATAGTACTTCAGCAAAAAATAATCTTAATCTCGGCAAGGTTATTTAAATTAATTCCGCTGAACGGCTATTTTCGCTTCTTAACCCCCAAGTCAACCAGCTTGTTGATGATGCATCCGTAGCTCTCGCTTTTCTTGCCACTATCAACGACCACATCATTGCCTGAGGCAAAAGGGTATTGAAGGCTTAGGCAGGCGTGCACTCTGTTGATTGCAGCAATTGCGTGAAATAGCCTGTGTTTGCTTCCATGTATTCCAGCTTGCCTGTGAGCACTGCCACAACAATCTTTTCGTTGCACAGGGCAATTGCCAGGTCTGCTTTTTGGTTGCCGTCGGCAGCAGAGATAGAGAGCCACTCAATGCTCCCGATTTGCTTGAAGAATGCGTCCTCAACCTTTCCAAAGCCGCCAACCTGCTGGCCAACTATCATCTCTTTGGGTATTTCCCTCAAACTGCTCAATTGCATTGCATTAGCATCGCCAAGCAGCACGCCTACAAAGCTGATGTCTTGGCCTGTTTCCCCCTTGGACAACACAAAGGCAACCTCTGCGTCACTTTTCGGGTCGATTGCTCCCATTATAAATGATGCGAAGGGCTCCTCCTTCCAGCCATTGCCAACAGTGTAAAGCATCCTGAGACCGTGCTTTTCAAAGGTTTTTTGCTCGGTTTCCTCTGCTTGGGGAACCAGACAGCCGCTGAAAAGCAGCCCTAGGAGCAGAAGGACAATTAGCAAAACAGCTTTTCGCATTGGATTCAATAAGGTTCAGACCAATATTTAATAATTGCCTATGCAGCCTGTTTCAAAAACTGGACCATCTCGCAAGCTCCTGCATCGCGTTTATGTCTGCGTCCAATGCAGCAAGCTTTTGCTTCAACTCATCTATTTTTCGGTTGCTCTGCTCCATCCTGAAGCTTTGAAGCAGGTCAGCATACAGGGCAACCCTCTTGTTTTTCTTGTAGACAATGCTTTCGCCAACCGTTTGGACAAGCTGCTTCCTGTACTCGATATCGGAAACAAACATTTTGACCATGGGCTTCCACCTGCTGTCAGCCACAAGGTTGACAGGAAGCTTTACCTTTTCAGAATCAGCCCTGTAATCAGGGTCAATTGCGCACTTTGCCATGTGCTTCCAGAACAGTGGCTCCTTTAATTTGAGCAGGTTGTGCATTGAATGATAGCTCTTCGCGTCGTTAAACTTCCTCTGCCAGCTGCCAAGCCTATTGTCATACTTGGAACGCAACAGCCTGGTTTCCTCACTCTTTTTCCTCAAATGCGTCTTTGTCGGATACAAAAGTCTGGGCCAGGCATTTTCGCTGTGCGCAATGCGCAAGACACCGCCCTTTGACAAATAGTGCTTTAGGGCAACTACCCTTGCTGCCTCACTTTGCAAGTCAAAATGCTTTGGCAGCGTTTTCTGCAGCTGGTCAAAACTGCTAATAAGGTCCTTTCTCATGAAAGAATTATTTGTGGGCACACTTAATAAACTTTTTGAGGCAAAAAATTGTTTTGCAGGCGCTTTTAGTAGATAAAAAATTCATAAAATGTGAGTTGGTTGAAAAATGCTTCCGGGCGGAATGGGCCTTGACCCAAGGAAAATGCAGAAAATGATGCGCCAAATGGGCATCAAAAGCGAGGAAATTGAAGCAGACAAGGTTGTAATAGAGGGCAAGGCAAAGCGAATTGTGATTCTAAACCCCAGCGTTACAATAGTTGAGGTGCAGGGCAAAAAAACCTATACAGTGATGGGTGAGGAAAAAGAGGAAGAGAAAGGCATAAGCAAGGAAGACATCGAAATGGTTGTAAAGCAGGCTAATGTCTCAGCCGAAAAGGCAGAGGCAGGGCTTAAAAAGAATGACGGCGATATTGCGGCAACAATCCTAGAACTGAAAGGCGAGGGGTAATCCCCCCCCAACCGAAAAAAATCCTAGGTTCAAATCCCAGTCTGGGCAATTAGTCGCCAATTTGAGATTCTTCCGCCGAAATTGAATCAATGAGGCCCCTTACAAGGGAGTAGTTGACCTCTACCTGAACGGTTTCTCCCAGTGAGTGCCCAAAGAAGAGGAAGGCTAATGCCTCACCTCCCTGAACGGAATGAACCTTGTCCAAGTCACTGTCAAAGATTTCCTGCAAGGAAATGTTACCTGGCTGTCTTATTGTTGCCTCAAGACCAATTGACTCAAACAGGTTTTTGATTGCTAAACCAGCTTGCCCTGAATCAGCTGACTCAAGCTCTGCGGTGCCGGAAAAAAAGCCTTGTTCTTCCTCAACCAAGGCATGAATGCCAAGCCTTTGCATCTCGACCTCTATTGCTGCCTTCTTTTCAGAGAAGAGCTGGCTGCTTATTCCCTCCTTGAAAGAAATTGAAGCGTTTAAGGAATCCTGTTCTGCGAGTTCAGCGTTCAGGTCTTCAACAAAGGCTTTAAGATTTGAAAACACGTCTTCTTCAACAGGGCCTTCAAGCTCCATGTAAATTTTTGCCTCGCCTGCTGAGAAGAAAACACTTGCATTGTTGACATCCCCCAATGCCCTTACCTCACTTTCAAGCGTTGAAACAGAATCAAGAAGACTGTAAGGTGGTTTTGCATCAAAGAGAAGCTTGCTTTCAAGAGAGGTTACTTGCGCTTCAAGCAAAGCATTTCTTGGAACTGGCGCCGCTGTCAGGTTGTGTTGCTCAAAGGCCATAAGGTTTGCTGCCTGCTCCCCAATGAAGGTCGCAGTAATGCCTACCACGAGAGAATCTCCCTCGATTGAATCAATGCCTATGAGGGCCTCGCTTATGTCTTCGGAAAAAGCATATTCCCTTGTTAGTCCCAGGGCTTCGTCAACGCTGTGCATGGAAACCGTTTTGGGCAGTTGCACTAGGGCAAAAGAAGAGCCACCAATGTTCTGCAAAGGCGTTTCAGTGCGAATACTTTGCAGGACATGCTGCGAATTTAGGTCTGCATCAAAGCTTATGTCCGCAACGTAAACAAAGCCGGTTCCAAGCACTGTGTAGGGCGACTGCTGAAAACTCCCCCTAACGCGCTTCACGCCCTCAATTGAGTAAACGCTGTTGTTTACTGCAATAATGTCCGTTTCCAGTGTCTCGGCCTGAATCTTTATGCTTGGAAGCATTTGGAAGACTGTTGCATTTACGTCCTCTGCGATGAAGTCTATTGCGGTCGGCGCTTGCGGTTCTCCCTGATCAGAACCTGCTTCTTGGTCAGGAAAGCTGTAAAAGGCGGTAAAGCCAACAATTGAGCCGACCATGATGACTGCAATAAAGATTGAGAACAAATTCTTTGCTTCCACAGCAAAACCCCAAAAAAAACCTTTTTTCGAAGTGAATTAAGCAGGCAAAAAAATAAGAACATAATCTATTTCTTAGGCATGCCCTTTCCCAGGCTTAGGCCTGTCTTTCCCCTAAAAAGAAACTATTTTAAACAAAAAAAAACATTAGAATTACTGGTTTAAAGGCATGCGAATTGAAATAAACCCTGGGGACAGGCAGCTTGCATTCATTGCAGTATTCGCTGTTGTAGTTCTTGCAATTGGTTTGGCTGTTGCGTACAGTGATCCGCCTGCAGGCGGAAACCCTGCAGTAATGGGCCACAGCGTTGATGAAATGGACTGGACCAACCCATTGCCAGGAAACCTCTTGGTCAGCGGCAACGTCGGCATCGGGGAAACAAACCCTTCGGAAAAACTTGAAGTAGCAGGAAACATTGTCGCAACAGGCACAATATGCGACAGCGTCGGTTGCATTGGAGCAGGAGGCGGAGGTATTAGTGGCTGTGTTGTGAGGCAAGGCCCAAATAGTGCCGGTACTACAAGAGGTGCGAGTAGCACAGTATCTTGCAATGCTGGTGAAATTAGAACCGGTGGTGGCTATAACATTGTTTCGGGATGGTC
>JAUWWX010000067.1 GCA_030616665.1 archaeon
GCCAGACTCAAGTTTTGCATTTACTATTCTAACCATTGCCGGTGGTCCAACTTGTACACAACCACTAATAAAAATAATTCCAACAATTACCAGCACTAAAATTCCAAAGGCAATATTTTCTGTTTTCATAGCATCATAAAAATCTTAATGTAATTCAACCTATTTAATTCTTTTCTCCAGGTGCAGAATTCGAAAAAAGGGCTCAGGGTTGAGTTTTTCCTCATTCCTTTCGGTCAGCAGGTGTTAACCTCATCATTGCCGTGGCCCCTGAACTCTTTTTGTGCCTTCACTTTAGTTTTACTGCTGTTCCGTAGACCAGTATTTCTGCTGCTGAAGCCATTACTTGCGAGGTCGTGTATCTTACGTTAATTATTCCGTCTGCTCCAAGGGCTTTTGCTTCTTCAGCCATTCTTTGCATTGATTCTTTTCTTGCCTCTGTAAGCATTTCCGTGTACTCTTTTAACTCGCCTCCAACAAGCTGTCTTAAGCCGGCTACAATATCTTTTCCAACATGTTTTGCCCTGATAGTGTTTCCCCTTACAACCCCTATGGTTTCAACTATTTCTTTTCCTTGAACGAAATCCGTGTTTACAACAATCATTTTTTTCACCTCAAAAACTTTTGTCAAACTTTTCTTTTTTTATGTCATTCAATCTTTCAAATACTAGTGAAACAATTACAATCAATGCCCCAATTAGTGCAATAATCCAGCCCCCAACGACTGAAACCAGGAGTAAAAGCTCTCCTGCAACAATCCCTATAATTGGAAAAACTATGAGCAAAAACAGCCCAATTATTACAAGCACTGCTCCAAAAAGCTGTGTTCTGTTCATTAAACGAATTAAACCCCGAAGAAATTAAATTGCTTTGCTTTGCCAACCAGCATAACTAATGATATCTTACCCTCTGCTCAACCTTTTGCATTTGCTTTACGATTTCTTGGGCGCCTCCTGCTTGGAGGTATCCTGAAACTATTTTCTCCCAGCCGAGTGGCATTAGCTCAACGTGCGTTGCCTCAAATGTCTTCTTGAACACCAACAAATCCACGGCCTTGTCTTCCAGCTTTTTGCTCTGCTTTCCCAAGCCAAAGTCAATGAAGAAAAGGTCCTTTCCCTTAACCATTACATTGCTTGTAGTCAAGTCGCCGTGAATCAATCCATTTTCATGCATTAGCGCAATGGCTTCCCCAACCCTTTTGCACAGGCTCAAATTCTTTTTTTCCAAAACATCTTTTAGGCGCGGCCCTTCAATGAATTGCATTGCAATCTCTTTTTTTTTCTTGTCAACTGCGTAAACCGTTGGCGTTTTGATGCCAAGGCTTCTGGCTTTCCTTAGCAGGTTCGCTTCGCCGGTTGTCCTCGTGCTCCTCAGTCTGTCATCAAGCTGCCTGTTCCTGTACCGCTTTGGAACACGTTTCTTCAGCAAAGCTGTCTTGCCCTCAAATTTGGCTTTGAAAAGCTTTGCTTCTGCCCCCTGCCTAACCAGTTCCATGAAAATCAGCTTTTAGAATTGCAATTCGACAACTAATTCTTTTCCTTCCTTTGCTTCAATTTCTTCCACCGCCATTGTTCTCTTAATGGCATCCTCTGCCTGCTTGAACTTTTCAAGGCTTGGCACAACCACTGCCGCTTTCTTCACCGGCGTGTTCAATGGCTTTTTTGAAGCAGTCTTCTGCTTTCTCATCTCTGCAATAACCACATTAATCAATTCCCCAATTTCTTCCGCATTTTCGTCAATCATTCCTTTATCTGCCTTTGGCCATTCCTCCAAATGAATGCTTTTGCCTTGCAGCCTTTTCTTGAAATGCTGTTGCGCAATCTCCTCCGTTGTGTGAGGCAGGAATGGGGAGAGCAATAGCAGGCATTTCCACATTACTTCCTCAAGCACAGTTGCCGCCGCTTTGCCGCTCTCATCCTTTTTATTGTAAACCCTTGTTTTCACTTCCTCGATGTAGAAATCAGCAAATTCAAGCCAGAAGAAGTTCCTTGTCGGGTTAATGGCCTTGCTTACCTCAAACCTTTCAAAGGCCTCTGTGCTTTCCTTTATCAAGCGGTTCAATCTGCTTAGAATGGCCTTGTCTTCTGCCAACAGCTTTTTCTTGTCAATCTTCCCTGCCTTCACGCCCTTTGTTGCCATTGACACAAAGCGCGCGGCATTCAGCATCTTGGTAATGAATTTCTTGCCCGCCACTAACTCCTTTTCCATGAACGGAACGTCTTCGCCCAAAATAGGCAGGCTTGCCCAGTAGCGCAAAGAGTCTGCTGAATACTTTTGAACCATGTCCTCCGGCTTTATCACATTCCCCAGGCTCTTTGACATCTTCTTTCCCTCGGGATCCAAAATCCAGCCGTTTATGCTAATGGTTTTCCAAGGCATCTGTTTTTGGTGGAACAACGCCTTCACAATTGTGTTAAAAGCCCACAGTGCAATTATGTCATGGCCTTGTGGCCTTAGGTCCATTGGAAACATTTTTTGGAAAAATTTTTGGTCCGAAACCCATTTGCAGTTAATCTGCGGTGTCAGGCTGCTTGTAAACCACGTATCCAACGTGTCCTTCTCGCCAACAAATTCATTGCTGCCGCACTTGCATTTCCCCTTTGGCCTGTCCTTCAAGGGGTCCACAGGCAAATCCTTCTCATTCGCAACAATGACGGAACCGCACTTCCTGCAATACCACACTGGAAAAGGAACCCCATAATGCCTTTGCCTTGAAATGTTCCAGTCCCATTTCAGGCCGTTAACCCAGTTGTCGAGCCTTTTTTTCATGTAGCTTGGGACCCATTTTAGCAGCGAGCCCTTTGCAATGAACTCATCCTTTAAATCAAGGTATCTCACAAACCACTGCTTTGCAGTAAGTATCTCAATGGGCGTTTTGCATCTTTCGTGGACGTTTACCACATGCTTTATTGGTTCCTGCTTCACAAGGTGCCCGGATTTTTTCAGTTCCCCTATTATCTTCTTCCTTGCTTCCCCTGTTCTCAAGCCCTTCAATATTCCGGCTTTTTCGTTGAAGGTTCCGTCCTTGTTTATGATTTCTATTATTGGCAGGTTTGTTTCAAGAATCCATTCCACGTCGTCCAAATCACCAAAAGTGCAGTGGTATACCGCACCAGTGCCAAATTCCGGGTCAACATCCCTGTTTGCAAAAACCTTGACTGTTCTGCCGCCGGTGAAGGGAATCTTCACCTTCTTTCCAATAAATTTCTTGTACCTTTTGTCATCAGGGTGCACGTGCATTGCAACGCATGCAGGCATCAGCTCGGGCCTTGTTGTAGCAATCTCAATTTTCTCGCCATCGGTTGTTTCAAACTTTATGTAAACAAAGCTGCTTTCTTCCTCCCTGTCCTGCAATTCGGCCTGGGCTATTGCCGTGGCGCAGCTTGGGCACCACATTGTTGGCGCATCTTTTTGATAAAGCCTGCCCTGCCTGTGCAAGTCCAAAAAGCTGTACTGCGCTGTCTTCCTTGCCAGGTCATCAATTGTCCTATATAAGAGAAACCAATCAATGCTCATCCCAATGCTTTCAAACGCTGCCCTCATCCTCTTCTCTTCTTCTTCTGTTCCTTTCAAAACGATTTTGATGAATTCGTCCCTTGAATAGTCCTTTGACTTTATTCCCTTCTTTTTCTCAACCATTAGCGCTGTTGCAAGCCCGTTGTTGTCAAAGCCAAACGGGTGGAACACGTTAAAACCAGCCATCTTCTTGTACCTTGCAACAAAGTCCTGCTGTGTAAAGGCAAAGGCGTGCCCCATGTGCATCGTGCCACTCACAGTTGGCGGTGGGGTGTCAATGCTGTAAACAGGCTTTTTGCTTTTCACGTCAAACTTGTAAATGCCTTCCCCTTTCCAGTAATCCTGCCACTTTTTTTCCATTTCGTGTAGGTCTAGAGCCATTGCCAATTCCCTTTTTTCAGTTTCCTAGCTATAAATCTCAAAGAAAAAGAATATATTTCAATTGATTTTCTGGAGTACGATACAAAACACCTAAAAGAGAAGCGTGGGGAAATTAATTTAAACAAAGCCTTCCTGTCATCTTTCTGTAATGAAGCTTTCAAAAACAGCGGTTTTTGCCCTAACCATTCTGGCAGTAGTGCTTTCATTCGTTGTCTATCCTTTGCTGCCTGGCACTGTGCCAACCCATTGGAATGCTGCTGGAA
Organism: archaeon; assembly: GCA_030616665.1. Taxonomy (GTDB): domain Archaea; phylum Iainarchaeota; class Iainarchaeia; order Iainarchaeales; genus JAFCCL01. The sequence goes on from JAUWWX010000067.1 coordinate 4,158, forward strand.
AGGTCGATGCCGTTGGCCCTCGTTGGATGGGTGCATTTCTCCTTCCCTTGTGTATGGCTCTTGTTCTGCTCTTGTTTGTTTTCATCCCAAAGGTTGCTGTTTTCAAGAAAAACCTCAAGGCCTTTGAGAAACAGTACTGGCTTTTGGCCCTTGTCATACAGGTTTTCTTCCTGCTTTTCTATGCAATAACGCTTTTGCCAAACTTTGGTTTTGACACTGGCTTTTCACAGCTCTTTGCCTTGCCCCTGGCCTTTATGTTTATCGCAATCGGCCTGCTAATGCCTTCCTTCAAGCGAAATTTCTTTGTTGGCATTAGGACTCCTTGGACTCTTTCGTCAGACAGGGTTTGGAACAAGACGCACAAGTTTGGTGGAACGCTTTTTATCGCGGCCGGTGTTGTCTCGCTGGCTGCTGCCTTTATTCCGGGGCAATCAGTCCTCACAATAGTAACCGTTGTTCTTGCAGCAGCTTTAGCAACCGTTGTTTACTCCTACACGGAGTTCAGGAAAATAGAAAAACCTGGGAAGAATCACTAGCTTTTGAATTTCTTTTTCACCCTTTGAAAAAAGCCTTTCCTTTCCCTGTCAATCCCTTCCTCTTTTGCAAGCTGTTCAAGCAGTTCCCTTTGCCTCTTGCCCATCTTCTTTGGGGTTTGCACAATGACCTTGACATACTCGTCCCCACTACCCGCCTCATTAAGCATCTTAATGCCTTTCCCCCGCAACCTGAAAATCGTTCCTGTCTGCGTTGCAGCCGGAATCTTGATTGTGGCCTCTCCCTTCAGGGTTGGCACATCCAGATTTGTTCCAAGGGCAGATTCAGCAAACGAGATTGGCATCTCTGCAAAAATATCTGAGCCGTCTCTTTTGAACACATCATGTGATTCAACAAACACAACAACAAACAAGTCGCCGGCATGCCCTCCCCTAATTCCCGCATTTCCTTGACCATGCAGCCTCAAGTGGTTGCCTGAGTCTATTCCTGCAGGAATCTTGACCTTTATCTCTTTCCTCCCCTTTTCCCTGCCCTTGCCTTGACACTCCTTGCAAACATTCTTTACAGTTCTGCCTTCGCCCCGGCATTTTGGGCACGTGCTTTGAGTTGAAAACATTCCAAAGGCGGTTCGCCTTGCCTGCCTTAGGATGCCAGAACCACCACACTGTGAGCAGTTCTCTTCTCCGCTGCCGCCTTTGCCCCTGCATTTTTTGCATTCCTCTATTCTTGAAACAACAACCGTTTTCTCTGTGCCAAAGGCTGCTTCCTCAAAGCTCAAATTCAAATCAATCCTAAGATTTGCACCCTTTGCTGGCCCGGCAGTTGCCCTGCCGCCAAACGCCTGCCTGAATATGTCACCAAAGCCAAATTCCCCAAAGCCTCCGGTCCCGCCAAATATCTCGCCAAAATCGAAGTCAAAATCGCGAGCACCAAAGCCCCTGAATCCTTGGAAGCCCTGGAAGCCCTCAAATGCGTGCCCAAACTGGTCGTAGTTTGCCTTCTTCTGTGAATCGGACAAAACCTGGTATGCCTCAAGAATCTCCTTGAATTTCTCTTCCGCTCCAC
>JAUWWX010000002.1 GCA_030616665.1 archaeon
CAAGAGAATCGCTGGCATCTCTCACCGTCAATCTGAATTCGGTGTTAACAATCCGCGATTCATAGAGTAGCTCTATCTGAGTCTGTCCTACCCAGACAGCTTTTCCATCTACAATGGAGTTGTATGATAGACTCTCGAGTGCTGCGTTGATAGCACCATCGAAGGCAATCCCCACGCCAAGTGGTCGCCATTTCAGTTGATCATATTCACTCGCTTGATAAACAGTGAACCCAAACGTCCTGCCACCCTCTCGACCCCACTGCTCTTTATCGTCTAGACCTCCAGGATCACTATCGACAACGTCGACCCCAAATAGAGGTATGTTCACTGGACCTTCGAGGGCCATTACAGATGGTATCATTCCCACTAACATTAATCCTATAAATAAACTTATTGCAATTTTCTTCATTTAAATCATCCCCCCTATTTTTTATAATAAGATTTATCTAAAAAACATTTATACGATAAGATTTATCTAGTTTTCTATCTGTAAGCAGTATTATAAAAACATGACTGAGTTAACTAATCACTCAGTTAGGTCAGCGTACATTAGCTTCGCATAGTATTTTTTTTCATTTATGCTAATAAATCTTTTCTAATACCTTTTTTCTATGGAACCACTGCAATTGTATAAAAAATTGTTTGCCAGGTTTGGTCCCCAGCTATGGTGGCCTGTGACTGAAGATGGAGAAACTAGGCCAACTTACAAAAAGAGAAAGAAATTAACCGAGCAGCAAAAATTCGAAATCTGCGTTGGCGCAATCCTGACGCAGAACACCGACTGGAAAAACGTAATGAAGGCATTGCAAAACCTCAGCAAGGAAGAAATGCTTTCGTGTGAAAAAATTGCCAATGCAAGGCAGCAAACAATCGCCGGCTTGGTAAAGCCAAGTGGCTACTTCAACCAAAAGGCAAAGAAGCTGCAAGCTTTCTGCAAGTACCTTAAAAAGAATTATAGCTGCTCTGTAAACAAGCTTTTCGCCAAGCCATTGCCTGCTTTGGGAGAAGAGCTTTTGTTACTGCACGGCATTGGTCAAGAAACCGCGGACGACATGATTCTTTACGCGGCAGAAAAGCCCTCCTTTGTTGTGGATGCCTACACAATGCGCTTCACGGAAAGGTTTTTTGCACAGCCCAAGATTAGTTATGTAGAAGTCAAGCGGTTTTTTGAAAGCCGATTGCCAAAAAACGTGCAGTTGTTCAACGAGTTCCACGCCCTGCTGGTAGAGCATGGCAAGCGGAGCTGCAAGAAGAATCCCAATTGCAGGGAATGCTTTTTGGGGAAGGAATGTGCTTTCCCAAAACACTTAGCTTTTTAACCGTTTTTTTACCTGTTTTTCTTAATTCTGGTGATTGAGTGTGAAGAGAACCCATAATTGCGGCCAGCTCACGGAAAAAAGCATTGGGAAGAAGGTTGTTTTGCAGGGCTGGGTTTCAAAGAGAAGAGACCACGGCAAACTAATTTTCATTGACTTGAGGGACAGGTACGGTGTTACACAGGTTGTCTTCAACCCAAAGGGCAGCGGGGAAGCGCACAAGGAAGCCGGAAAGCTTGGCAAGGAATTCGTTGTCCAGCTGGAGGGAAAGGTTGCAAAAAGGCCTAGGGGAACGGAAAACAAGGCAATCAAGACAGGCAAAATAGAAGTGAATGCAACAAAGCTTGAAATTCTTAATACAGCGGAAACTCCGTTGCCGATTGAACTGGATGAGCACATTCTTGCAGGCGAGGACCAGCGTTTGCGCCACAGGTTTCTTGACTTGAGGAGACCAGAGCTGCAAAAAAACTTGATCCTGAGGCACAAGGCAGTAAAGGCCTTCAGGGACTTTTTTGACAAAGAGGGCTTTCTGGAGATTGAAACCCCTTTTCTTTCCAAGAGCACTCCAGAGGGTGCTAGGGACTACTTGGTGCCGAGCAGGTTGCACCCTGGAAAATTCTTTGCCCTGCCCCAAAGCCCGCAGCTGTTCAAGCAGATTCTGATGGTAAGTGGCTTTGACCGGTATTTCCAGATAGTTAAATGCTTCAGGGACGAAGACCTGAGGGCAGACAGGCAGCCAGAGTTTACGCAGGTTGACGTTGAAATGTCCTTTGTTGAAACTGACGACGTTTTGGATGTAACGGAGAAAGCAATAGCCTATGTCTTCAAGCAGGTTCTCAAGGCAAATGTAAAAGTGCCTTTTCCAAGGCTTTCCTTCGAGGAGGCAATGAACGAATTTGGCAGCGACAAGCCTGACACGCGCTTTGCCATGCACTTGGTTGACGTTACTGATGAAATGAAAGGAACAAACTTTGAGATATTCAACAAGGTCATTGAAAGAGGGGGGTTCATAAAAGCCCTAAGGGTTGAAAATGGCTGCAAGGCCTTGACAAAAAAGGACGTTGACAGGCTTACTGAGATTGCAAAGCTGTACAAGGCAAAAGGGCTTATGAGCGTTTGGGTAAAGGGAAAGCAGATTGAAAGTCAGATTGCAAAGTTCCTCCCAGAAAAAGCAGTAAAAAAGCTTCTTTCAAAGACAAAGGCAAAAGCCAACGACCTTCTGCTTCTTGTGGCAGACAACTGGCTTACAGCCTGCGACGCCTTGGGCTATGTAAGGCTTGCCTTGGGGGAAAAGCTAAACCTTATTGACAAAAAGAAATGGAACTTTTTGTGGGTTTTGGACTTTCCACTTCTTGACTGGAGCGACGAAGAACAAAGGTGGCAGGCAATGCACCACCCTTTCACTTCGCCAAAGGATGAAGACCTAAAGCTGCTTGACAGCACTCCAGAGAAAGCCAAGGCAAAAGCATACGACCTTGTTCTCAACGGAGCTGAAATCGGCGGCGGGAGCATAAGAATTCACAAAAGGGAAGTTCAAGAAAAAATGTTCAAGGCGCTTGGAATAAGCAAAGAGGAAGCAGAACAAAAATTCGGGTTTTTGTTAAACGCATTCAAATATGGTGCGCCGCCACATGGCGGAATTGCCTTAGGCCTTGACAGGATTGTTGCTTTAATGACAGGCGCTGAAAGCATTCGCGAAGTAATCGCCTTCCCAAAAAACAAGGCCGCTGTTTCCCTAATGGATGACGCACCAAGCCCGGTTTCGGAAAAGCAGCTGAAAGAGCTCAGCCTAAAGCTTGATGTTGAAAAAGCGCCGCAGTGAGTTGAAAAAATTGCCTGATGAAATAAAGGCCATTGTCTTTGACTTGGGCGAGGTTCTTGCAAAGCACAGGAAGGGCCTTACTGAAATCGAGGGCCGTGGCTACATTGTTCCAAATCCTGGTGGCATTGATTGGACTAAACCCAAAGCCTTTAACATTCTTAAGGCCTCTGTTTTTGGCAGAATCAACGAAAGGCAGTTCTACAGGGCTTTGCTTCCTCTTATGAAGCAAAAGATTTCTTTTTCCTGTTTCAAGAAAGAGTGGAATGATGGAATGATTTGGAAGCCACATGTTGCGAATTATCTTAAAAGCTTGAATAGGGCAGGCTACAAGATTGGCATTATTTCAGACTGCGATTCCATTTTCTTCAACGAAGTGCTTAGGAGGTTTGGATTAAAGCCATTTATTGATGGAAGGGCTCTTTCCTATGAAGTGCACTCAAAGAAGCCCTCTTCCAAGATGTGGAACAATGTTCTCAGAGAACTGAACTTGAAGGCAAGTGAATGCGTTTACATTGATGACCTGCAGAAGTACGTCGTTAAAGCAAGGGAACTTGGCTGGAATGCGTTTCGTTTCCAAAACTTAACCAAGCTAAAACAAGACCTTGCCAGGATCGGTGTCAAAGCAAAAAAAGTAAATTAACTGCATGGCTTTAAATTCCTTCTACCCTTTAATATTCAGGGTTTTACTGATGGCAAAAGATGTAGTTGACAAACCGCTTCTTTTAAGGGTTGCTGAGAACGCCAGGCTTAGTTTAACCGAAGCCGAAATAAAGAAATTCCTGCCACAGCTGCAGGAAATCCTCAAAGCGTTCAGCAAGCTGGACAGCATTGACGTGGAAAAAGAGCAGCCTTCCTTTCAGCCAATTAAGTTGACCAATGTAATGAGGGAAGACCGCATTAAAAAATGCCTTAGCCAGGAAGATGCCTTACTAAACGCAAAAAACAAGAAAGGCGGCTACTTTTTGGGTCCCAAAGTGGTGTGATTCTGAATGGCAAAGCCCTTAAGCCTGAAGCAATTCGTTGCGGAAGTGAAAAAAGGGAACATTAGCATAGTTGAGCACACCGAAAAGATTCTCGCGGAGGCAGAGCAGAGCAATCAAACATATCGCTACTTCAACCTGATTGCAAGAGACTCAGCCTTAAAACAGGCAAAGGAAATTGAAGCCGGAATCAAGACAGGCAGGCACAAGGGAAAGCTCTTGGGCGTTCCCATTTCCGTAAAAGACTGCATTTGCGTAAAAGGCATTGAATCACGAGCCGGAAGCCACATACTCTCAGGCTACACTCCACTATTCAGCGCAACCGCAATAGAAAAAGCAAAAGCCGAGGGCGCAATAACCATCGGCAAGACAGCGCAAGACGAGTTCGGCTTTGGGACGTTCTGCAACAATGTTGGAATTGGCTTTGCCAGGCCCCTGAACCCAAGGGACAGGAAGAGATGCTGCGGCGGCAGTAGTGGGGGTTCAGCTGGCTTCGCTGCTCTTTCAAAACTAACGCATACAAGCATTGGTCAAAGCACGGGGGGCAGCATTGCATGCCCTGCCTCTTTCTGCGGAGTCGTCGGCTTGACGCCAACCTACGGCCTTGTCTCAAGATACGGCTTGATTGATTACGCAAACAGCCTGGACAAGATTGGCAGCCTGGGAAAAACAGTTGAAGACGCAGCTCTTTTGCTTGAAGTAATTTCTGGTTACGATGTGAACGACAGCACATCCTTGAGTGAAGAGATGGACGAACTGGGCAGCGTTAACCCCTCTAATGACCTAAGAGTAGGGATTGTAAAGGAACTCTTCAAAGGCTGTGACAAGCCAGTTCAAAAAGAGTGCAGAAAAGCAATTGACAAGCTTGAAAAAGAGGGGGCAACGGTTGAAGAAATTTCCCTGCCCCTAAACGCAAAGTTTGGCATTGCAGCCTACTACCTTGTTTCAACCGCGGAGGCAAGCACAAACCTTGCAAAATTCTGCGGAATGCGTTATGGCCTGCACGAAAGGCTTGAAGGAAACTTCAACGAGTATTTCACAAAAGTGAGAAGCAAAGGCTTTGGCGAGGAAGCCAAAAGAAGGATTTTGCTCGGCACGTTTGCAAGAATGGCTGGTTTCAGGGATGCATACTACCTAAAGGCAATGAAGGTCAGGACAAAGCTGATAAAGGAATTCAAGCAGGCCTTTGCCAATATTGACGTGCTGCTAAACCCAACAATGCCAATTGTTGCGCCGACCTTCAGAGAGATAGAAAAGCTTTCCCCAATGCAGCAGTATGCAATGGACCTGTGTACAGTGCCGGCAAACCTGGCAGGACTCCCGCATGCCAGCGTTCCCATAGGAATACATGAAAAGATGCCAGTTGGCCTAATGATAACAGCAGACCACCTGCAGGAACGAAAAATGGTTCAGGCTGCCCTGGCAGTGGAGGGCTTGAGATGAGTAAAGAGCTTGACGTCGCAATTGAAGCAGCAAAGGCAGCTGGAAAAATCCTGATGCAGAACTTTAGGAAAAGCAAGGTGGTCAGCAAAAAGACAACGCGTGACATTGTAACTACAGCAGACTTAGAGTCTGAGAGAACAATTGTTAATATCATTAAAGAGAATTTCCCGGAGCATGATTTTTTGATGGAGGAAAGCGGAGAGCAGGACCAAGATTCAGATTATCAATGGATAATTGACCCAATTGATGGGACATCAGTATTCGCGGCTGGTTTAACTTCCTTTGGGATTTCAATTGCCTTAACATTCAAATCCGAGCCCATTTTGGGAGTTACTTTCAAGCCCTTTTTCAAAGAATTGTTTTTTGCTGAAAAGGGAAAAGGCGCTTTTTTGAATAATGTAAGAATTTCTGTTAGTAGTGAGGAAAAGTTGGAGAATTCTTTCATCAATTGCGATTGGGGGCATAAGGAGGGGCAACACTTCATTACTGTATTGGAAAAACTGCTGCCTCTTGTGCGATATATTCAAATGCCAGGATCAGCAGTCGTTGATTTGACAAATGTTGCTTGTGGAAGAACACAGGCTTTTGTTCACAATGACTTACGCCCTTGGGATCTTGCAGCAGGTGCATTGATAGTAAGGGAAGCTGGAGGCAAGCTAACGAATTTCAACGGCGAGCAATGGCGTCTCAAAGACAGAACAATAATTGCATCAAACGGCTTGCTGCATCGCAAAATCTTGAAGGAGCTGAACAGATGAAGATAACTGTTTTGGGGGCCGGGAGCTTTATTTCTGGAGGCGATAAAGCAGCAGCCGGTTTTGCTCTTAAAATTGGTAACGAAGCAATAATTGTTGACTTGGGTTTTGGCTGCTTGAAGAATCTCCAAAGGTCAGGAATAGACTATTCAAAAGTAAACAACCTGTTTTTTACCCATTTTGAGCATCCTGACCACATAAACGACCTTTCCGCATTCTTGTTTGCAAGAAAAGGGCTTGCTGACTTCGGCTTTTCTGAAAAGACGCAGATAAACCTTTTTGGTGGCCCTGGCTTGAAAGCCTTTGTCAAAAAATTGTTCGAACTTTATCCTTTGTTTGAAAACATTCCGTTCAAATTAAAGGTTTCAGAGCTCGAGCCCTTTGGAACAAACAATTTCAATGGCTTCACTCTGACCACAAAGCCAATGAGCCACAGGCCAAGCAGTCTTGGCCTAAGATTTGAAGCAAGCAAAAAGGCAGTAGTTTTTGCTGGAGATACAGAGCCAAATGAAAATCTTGTTGAACTTGCAAAAGAAGCAGACCTTCTTGTGGCAGAATGCAATTATGCCACAACAGAGGGCGACGGTCATCTAAATGCAAGAACAGTTTCAGAAATAGCTTCCAGGGCAAGCGTGAAGCGGCTTCTCCTGCACCATTTTGCCCCTGAAGCAGAGAAGGCTGATATCCAAAGAATGGTAGCCAAGGGCTTCGGGGGAGAAATCCTTTTGGCAGAAGACCTAATGCAGGTGGAAATATGAGTAAAGAAAAGGACGGCGTGATGATTGGCCTGGAATGCCACGTTCAGCTGAATACTGAAACCAAGCTGTTCTGCGGCTGCAGAACCCAAGCGGAAGAGCCGAACTCGGCCTGCTGCCCAGTCTGTTTGGGGCATCCTGGTTCAAAGCCGGTTCTGAACGCAAAAGCCTTGGACTATGCCCTGAAGGTTGCGGCAGCCCTCCATTGTGAAATAAACAAGGAGTTTTTCTTCAGCAGGAAAACCTACTTCTACCCAGACATGTCCAAAAACTTCCAGATAACGCAGTACGAGATTCCGATTGGTCTTGAAGGGCAGGTTGTGCTAAGCACTGGCAAAAAAATTCGCATAACGCGCGTTCACCTGGAGGAGGACCCTGCTGCACTGGTCCACGAAGCAGGAATGGCGGCAAGCAATTTTTGCTTGGTTGACTACAACAGGTCGGGAATTCCATTGGTTGAGATTGTAACAGAGCCAGATTTAAGCAGTCCGCAGGAGGCTAGGGATTTCTTGGACCAGCTGACAACAATCCTCTCATATCTAAAGGTCTACTCTGCCACAACTGGAACCCTGAAAGCAGACTGCAACGTAAGCGTCTACGGCAACAGCAGGGTAGAAGTGAAAAACGTTACAGGCAAGAAAGGTGTGGAAAAAGCCCTTTCATTCGAGGTTGCAAGGCAAAAGAACCTGCTGCTGAATGACAAGAAAATAGTGAGGGGAACAAGGGCCTTTGACGAGAAAACAATGACAACAAAGGCAACCAGGACAAAGGAAACGGAAGACGATTACGGATATATCGTAGAAAGTGATTTAACCACAATACATTTTAGTAAAGAAGAGATCAAGAAAATGAGGGAAAACTTGCCTGAATTGCATGCTGCGAAGGCAAAAAGGTTCATAAAGGATTTTTCTTTGGACGAGTACACTGCAAATGTTTTGGCAAACAATTTTACTCTGGGCAATTTGTTTGAGGAAATTGCGAAAGAGACTGAGCCCAAGATGGCTGCAAAGTTTTTAACCCGCGAGCTGATGGCCGTTGTCAACAGGAGCGACCTTGACCTGGACAGCCTTCAACTCAACCCAGAGGAAATTTCATCCCTTTTGAGGATTCTCTCAAGCCAAAGAATAACCGAAAAGGTTGCAAAGGAAGCAATAATTGCCTACCTTACAAAGGGAACAAAGCCAATGCAATTCATTGAAAAAGGCGGGCTTGCAAAAGACCTAACAGAGGCAGACATAGAAAAGGCGGTTGAAAAGGTTTTGTCGGAAAACAGGCAGGCAGTTGCCGATTTGAAGAGGGGAAAGCAGAAAAGCCTCAATTTTCTGGTTGGCAAGGTAATGAAGCTGACAAGGGCAAAGGTCGAGCCCAGAATTGTCCAAGACCTCATATACAAAAAGATTAAGGGTGGCTGAATAGTGATTACTGAAATTCCTGTAAAATCAAGCAAGCGCAATGAATTGATTGACGTTACGGAGAAGGTGCAGTTGGCAGTTGCAAAGAGCGGCGTAAAGGAGGGTATGTGTGTAGTGTACTGCCCTCACACTACCGCAGCAGTAATAATCACTGAGAATGCTGACCCGTCTGTTCAAAGAGATATCATTGCCAAGCTCAGCCAACTGATTCCAGAGAATGCCGGCTACACTCACATGGAAGGCAATTCTGATTCGCACATCAAGTCAGCAGTAATTGGAAACAGCAGAACTGTCCTAGTAAAAGACGGAAAGCTTTTGCTTGGCAGATGGGAAGGACTCATGTTATTTGAAATGGATGGCCCAAGAAGCAGAAAACTCCTTGTTTCAATCAAATAATCCTTTTCCTTAAATCAGCCCCTATCGCCCTTTTTCAGCGTTTCCGAGCCCTGATTCGATTTTTGCACTATTGTTTTTTTGTACCAAAACCTCTTTATAAATGGCAGGCAGCAAATTAGTTAGGTGGACAATTACCTCCTATAATTGAATCACCCCCAACAGGAAGGCAACCATTGTTTTGTTTCGGTTTTCACCTCACATTTTTGGTTGCCTCCTTATCTTTTTTTCTTTTGCGAAAAATAGCTTCGCTTAAATTCTTTTTGGTTCAACAATATTGTACCCTTTAGGAGGTTTCTCTAATGGCTTTTTGGGATCTTTTGAGACCAATAACCCAACAGGTAATAAGCTTTGATTTTGTCACAAGCATGGTTGTATTCGTCTTGTCAATAGCGCTTTTTGCAATTTCCTTTCTTGCATTCAGGCGCACCAAAAGCAACAGGTTTTTGTTTGTTACAATAGCGTTCTTCTTTTTTTCCGCAAAGTGGGCCCTGAAGGTAATGGACCTGTTCCTCAGCCCTGGGAATTTTTTTCACAGGGCAGCCGAAAACGTTTTTGAACTGGTTATCCTGGCAAGCCTTTTCATGGCAATTTTCAAGAAATGAACCTTGCAGAGGTTATTACTATGCAGGACGAGCAATTAAGTGAGGCACTTGCTCTAGGGGCAAGGAACAAGATATATAGGGCCATAAACAAGAGCCCTGGCCTCCACTTCAGGGAATTGCAGAGACGAACTAAAATTGCAACCGGCAGCCTGCAGTACCACATTGACTTTTTGATGAAAAGGCACTTGATCAAAGCCAAGAAAAGTGGAAAGTTTGTCAGGTATTACTCAACCAGAGGGGCGCAGCTTGGTGAACTTGAGCAAACCATTGGCTTGCTTAGGCAGCCGAGCCTGAGAAAAATAACCATTTTCCTGCTTACAAAAAAGAGGGCCAACAACGAAAAGATTGCTGCAGCCGTGGGATTAAGCCCAAGCACTGTGAGCTGGCACATGACAAAGCTGCTGCAAGGCAACCTGGTTGAACGGAGACGCGTTGGAAGGAAAACCTTTTTTTACATCGTTGACGCGGACAGGATTGCAGGGCTTTTAACCAGCTACAAAAAGAGCTTCTTGGATGAGATGGTTGACAGCTTTGTCGAAATCTGGGAAGAGATGAACCCAACTCCTACTAAAGGCTTTACAGCATATCCACGCCAATAAAGTAGCCCAACAGCCCCATCAAAACATCCCTTACCTTGTTCAAGGGCTTCTCCCTGAATGCTTTCCAATTCTTGCTCACCAGCAGCATTTCAAGAAACTCCCAGCCCAAAATCAGGGCAATTGCAACGCTCCAGTCCTTTATAAATGCGCCAACCGCCAAGCCTCCCAAAAAGTGCGTAATGGTGTCAACGCTTGGTTTTGAGTAATACCACTTCCTCCAGGCCGCGATTCCATGGGCTAACAAGAAGATTGCAAGAACAAAGAACTTTGGAAACAATGGGTCCATAATAAGAATTGTGTCTTCAAAGTATAAAAAATTAGTTGATTGGGAGCGGGAGGATTTGAACCCCCGACCTGCCGCTCGCCAAATGGAATTTATCAGGCGGCTGCTCCAACCAAACTAAGCTACGCTCCCTGTACTACTAACTTAAAATTGGGAACTAATTTAAAGCTATTTCCTTACTAATTTTTTTCTATAGCCCCGTCGTCCAGAAACCTTTTGGAAAAAGGTTTGCGAAAAAAATGGACTCTGGGGAATAAAGTAGCGATACAGCCCCGTCGTCCAGTGGCCAAGGATACAGGCCTTTGGAGCCTGGGACGAGAGTTCGAATCTCTCCGGGGCTAACCTTTTTATATTCTGCAGCCTCTATTCCATTACATGGGCTTCCTTGATTCTTTGAAGGGAAAGAAACAGGAATTGGAAGGGAAAAAGAAAGAGGACGAAGCAGCTGTAGCCGAAGGGAAGTACACTGAAGCCTGCTCCCTCTGCGGTGGCACCGGAACCGAGAAGAAGTGGATGGGTCAGTACTGGCATAAGAAATGTATCAGAGTTGCTAAGCGGGTTGGCAAGAAGATGATTTGATTACTTTCCCAGCTCTTTCTTCAGGAACTCAATAGCCTTAATCTCTTCTGGGTCAGTCTTGTTCAGCAAAGCTAGGTAGTACGAGGTCAGGGCAGCAAGCTGCAGAGCGTAGAATGTTACAGCGATAAGGGATCTGCCCTTCAGGTTTATTTCCGTTACGTTGAAGTGCTTTCCCATTATCTTCTTCAAAATGCTGAACCTCCTTGAAACCCTTTTGTGTTCTCCTTTGTAACGCAGCAAAAAGATTTCGCTATTTCCCCTTTTCAGGCCAAGCCTGACGCTTATCTCGTTGTGGTTCTGTTCTGGCAGGAAATGGCTCAAGGCAAACTGCTTCGCATTCTCGTTCAATTCAGTCCTGAACCTGTAAGCGATTGTCTGCAGTTCCTCTGGTGCGTAGATTACAGGCATTTTGTTTCTCATTGCCAGGGCAAGTTGTTTTGCCTTCTCTTCCAGCCTCAGCTGCTCCTTTTTGAGAAGGAAAACCGCTTCATTTAATTCATGGTTCTTCTTTTTAACAAGCTTCAATCCCTCCAAGACAATGAGCAACGGCAGGCAGACATAGGCAAGAGCCATCCTTGGCATGGGGCTTCTTCCAGGGATTACAATTAGGTTCTGCTTAGCCATTCTCCTAAGCCTTCCGTTTGTTGTAATGCTGACAACATAGGCCTTTTTCTTCTCCGCTTGCCTGAAGCAGGCAAGCGGCTCCTCAGTGTTTCCGGAGAACGAAACGCAGAAGACAAGTGTTTTCCTGTCAACGTATGCCGGAAGCTCGTAGGAGTGGAACACCTCGAAAGGAATCCTTAATTCAGCTTTTAGCAGGTTTCTCAGAATGTCTGCTCCTACCCCACTTCCTCCCATTCCACATGCAACAATTTAGTCAATCTTCCTCTTCTTTACCCTGAGTTTCTTGCCATAGTAGACTGCCTCAATGCACTGGTCTGAAAATGTCCTAATCCATTCGAGCACGTGCTCTTTGTCGTGTTTTTCCCGCAAAGACATCCAGTTCATGAACAATACCTATGAGTGTTTTTGGAAAATAAATAGTTATTGGTTCAATCCTTGCCGGCTTTTTTTGTCGTGTATCTGCTTGAGGGCTTCTTCCCAAATTTCCCTTGCAATCAGTTCTTTTTTGCCGGAAACTGTTTTTTGCCCTTGTTTGGAGATTATTGTTACTGTGTTGGTATCCTGCCCAATGCCTTTTTCCCCTACATCGTTTGCTACAATTAACTGCATTTTTGTCTTGGCCATCTTTTCTGTTGCCCTTTCGATGAGTTTTGCTTCGCTTACATTTGTTTCGGCCTTAAAGCCTATAATGAAAAGTTTCGGGAAGAGCTTTCTTACCTCTTCAACTAGCTTTTTGTCTGGCAACAGCTCCAAATTGACTGCCTTTTCGCTTGTGATTTTCTTTTCCCTTTTTTTGACAGCGAAGTCGCTTAATGCAGCTGGAATGAGGAAAAAATCTGGCTTTGTTTTTTCAATTTCTCTTAGGACAGCATTGTGCATTTCTTTCCCTGTTTTCACTATCACTTCTTTTATTCCGGAAAAGCCAACTTGGTTGCTGTGAACAAGTTTTACTTCGGCTCCTAGCCGATAGGCTTCCTTCGCCAGCTCCAATCCGGTTTTTCCAGAGGCCTTTGTTGTTAAAACCCTGATTGGGTCAATTTCTTCTTGGACTGCACCGCTTGCAATTACTACCCGTTTGCCTTCGAGTTGCTGGCTTCCAAGTGCCCTTTCACATTCTAAGACAATTTCCTTAACGCAGGGAAACTTTGCTGCACCTTCACTGTGCCTTGGTTCTACGAAGACAACTCCTACCTCTTTGAGTTTTTTGATGTTTTCCACAACCATTTTGTTTTCGTACATGCTTTCATGCATTGCCGGAACTATGACCAAGGGCTTTTTGCTTCCAAGGGCTGTGGTTGCAAAGGTTGTTACAGGCGTGTCATCAATGCCGCAAGCAATCTTTCCAATCGTGTTTGCAGTGCATGGTGCAATCAGCAGCAGGTTCCCTTGCCCCTTTTTTCCAAATTCCTCGACGTGTTGGACTGCTCCATTCAACTCTACTACTGGGAACTCTCCTGTGGCATAGTGCAGGGCATTTGGGTGCAGTATGCGTTGTGCTTCATGCGTCATTACAGCTTTAACCTCTGCACCGTGCCTTATCAATTCCCTTGCAAGCTCAACACACTTAACAGCAGCAATGCTGCCGCATACCCCTAAAACGATTCTTTTGCCTGCAAGCGTTTTCCCCCTGTTTCCTTTAATCCAAAGTGCCGGATGCATTTTTTCTCATCTTTTCTAGAATTTGCCACTGTTGCCTACTTCTTTGCCTTTTTGGCGAGCTCTTCCCGCAAAATCCTGCTTATTGTGCTGCCATCAGCCTTTCCTTTTAATTCGCGCATTGTGTCTCCCATCAGCGCAGCCAAGGCCCTTTCGCCCTTTGCTTCAACCAGAGAGCGGTTTTTTTCAATTATGTCAACAATTGTTTTCCGCAGTCTTTCATCAGAAACCCTTTCAATCCCCATGCCCTTCAACACATCCTCTGCTTTGGTTCCTGGCCCTTTGCTCCACTGCCTCAGGAAGTCAAGGAGGATGTCCTTTGAAATTTTTTTGTTTTTTTCAAGAAGCAGTGCTGATTCAACCATCTGGTTTGAAACATCCTTAGTGCCCTCTCTTCTGAGCTGCGTTAACCCGTCCAGGAGAAGGGTTGCAGCAGTAGTCGCATTGATGCCCTTCTCCAAAAGCCGTTCAAAGAAGCAGGCGTAATTGCTTAGCTCCATTCCTTCAATCAGCTTGCCGGGCAATCCTTTTTCAGCATAAAGCTTTTCCCTTTCCTCTACTGTCAGTGGCAGTTGCTTTGCAATCCCTGACAGCTGCTTTGCGTCAACGCTTACAGGCTCCAAATCGGTTTCAGGGTACATTCTTGCTGCTCCAGGCAAGGGCCTGCTGTACTCTGTATTGCCTCCTTCCAAGGCATTCCTTGTCTCTTCCGGTACGCCGACCAAGCCCTGCTTGCATCTTTCAACAACAGCTTGCAGCGTCTTCTTAGCCTTTTCCTTGTCTGCCTGCACCAAAGCGAATGCGTCGTCCATTACGCAGTTGCACTTGTGCCTAACGTGCTCTATTTCCCTTTCACTTATCTCATAAGCAGGCAGCTCGTCGCTGTGCACAATGCCTTTTACTCCGGTTATTGCCTTTACATATCCAGCCAATTCTGTTCCAAAGCGCCTTTCTGGCTGAACCTCTTTTCCTAACAGGCCGCCCATTTTGTGCAACTTGACGCCGAACACTGGCTTGCCTTTCAAGAACCTGCATTCCGTTCCAGAAAAAATCTGTGTCAGGCCAACAATTTCTGCCTCAGCAAAATCCTTTTCAGAAATTTTTCTCTTTAACATTTCCTCCTTTATTTCAAGAAGCGCCTGCTGCCTTTGCACCTCTCTTCGGACATATAGGTCAATCATTCCCAAGTCCTGCACGCCCTTAATTTCAACTCTTGCCCCCTTTTCAATTGAAATGTTGATGTCCTGCCTTATCGTGCCCAAACCCCTTTTTGCTTTACAAGTGCGCCTGAACAGTTGGCCAATTCTTTGCGCGCACTCCTTGACCTCTTCCGGCGTTTTCAAGTCAGGTGCCGTGGCAAGCTCTATCAGCGGAATGCCAAGTCTGTCAAGCCTGTAAACAATCTCCTTTTCACTTTTTTGCATTGGCCTGGCTGCATCCTCCTCCAATGCAAGGCTTTGAATGCCAACTGTTTTATTGCTCAATTTCAATTCGCCGCCTAGTGCAACGAGCATTGTGCGCTGAAAACCGGATACAACACTGCCGTCAGAAACTTGCTTACGCATTACAATCATTTCGTCCAAAATTTGTGATTTTGCCATCAAGGCAACTTTTAGAATGGTTTCAAGTGCTTCTTCGTCAGCTGGCTGTGGTGGTTGCTCGTCTGCCTCCAAAAGGCATGTGTTTTCCTTGTATGCTTGATAAACAAATGTCAGGTCTTTTCCAAATGCTTCCAACGCAGCCCTGTCAAATTCGCCGAGTTCAGAGGCAACTGCCCTCAGCTTTCTCTTAAAAACGAGGTCTGGCTTGTCTTCTCTCAGAACAGAGGGGCACCTGCAGAACAGCTTTCCTGTGTCAAGCTGCTGGTGGCACTCCAAGCCGGACTTCAAGCCAAGTTTTTCCCATTCCCCCATTCTAACCAGATTATTCAAGCAGAAAAAAGCTTTTTAAGTGAATTAGGGAAAGGAAAGCTTTTTACCCAATTCAAGGCATTTTTTTATTACTTCCTTGTTTTTCAGGACTTCGCCTGCTTTTTCTGCTGTTGCTTTAACGCTGCCAACAAGCTTCATTTCATGGCCTTTGGCAAATTCAATCAATACATTTTCGCAAAATTGCACATTTTGCAGATCTTGTGCGCCAACTGAGACAGCAGCTGCCTTTTTTCCCTTCAGCTTTCCGCATATGCCGTTTGTCCTGTCAATGAAGTTTTTCATTATTCCTGAAACGTTTTTGAAGTAGTCTGGGCTTCCGAACACAATTGCGTCTGCTGCAAGCATTTTGTTAATCACTTCAGCCATGTCGTCTTCAATAGGGCATTTCCTTTCTGTTTCAAAACAGTCGCAGACAGCCCTACACGGCTCTATTTTTTTGTCGCTTAAATTAACCAGTTCAATTGCCGCGCCCTTGCTCTTTGCCCCATCAAGCACTCTCTTGAGCATTGCTTCAGTGTTCCCTTTTCTCGGCGAACCGCAGATTGCAACTACCTTCATTTTTCTCCCTAAATTATTTGTCATTTGTTATTAATATATCCCAGTCATGGTCCTTTTTTGTTATGTTTGACAGCGAGCAACCACCGTGGCACCTTTCAACAAGCCTGCATTTCTTGCATTTTGGCGGAAGCCATTTGTTGCCCCTGAAGTCTTTCAGAGTCTTCGATTTTTTCCAAATTTCTTGGAGACTTTCTTTGAATATGTTTCCCAGTTGATAGCGAGGGTCACTGCCGCATCTTGAAACATTTCCTTCACAATCCAAAGCACATTTAGTGAAGCCCCATTCGCACCTTTGCATCATTTTGTGGAATTTTTTGTCAACAATGCAAAAAGGAAAGGCGTCTTCAAATATTATTGGCAATTTGTATACATCTCCAATCTTTTGCAGTTCTTCAAACAAAACCCTTGCCTGCTTTTTTGAAATTCCGTGTTCGAGTACGCCTTTGGCTCTGCCCATTGGAATAACCCTTTGCACCATCACATAGGATACAAAAAGCTTTTCCTTTTCAACCAAATTTTTTATTGCTTGGAAGAATTTGTCAAATGTAGCAGGCGTTGCATTTAACACGATTCCAACTTTTAAGTTGTGTTCATTGAGTTTACGTATGTTTTTTAACAGCCCTTCGTAAGACCCTCTTTTGCCGGAAACCCTGTCATGCTGTTGTGGGCCATGGCCAAGAATCGTTGCCTCAAAGCAGTCGATTGTGCTAATTGCTTCGCCAAGTAGTGAACCGAATTCCAGGCTATTGGACAACAGGCTGTTTCGCATCCCCAAATTCTTTGAAAGTTTCGTCATCTCAGTAAGAAAGGGATAAGTGCAGGGGTCTCCGCCCACAAAATAAATTTGTTCAACGCCTTGCTTTGCCAGTTCTCTTACTATCCTCTCAATCTTCTCCCTTGGTGGATGCGCCGTTCTGTCAGAATCCCCCAAGTAGCAGTATGCGCATTTGTTATCGCACACTCGTGTGATGTGCAAAGCAGCTATTTTTGGCTTTGCTTCATTCATTTCGCTCACCCCAGACTTTCATAAATAAAGGGAGCAGAAAAAGGGATTTAAAGGGAGTCTATCTTGCGCCCCTTCCACCATCTCTTTTACTTTGTAGAATCTGCGCTACATTCCTAGACCGCTTTCTCCTGCCTGTTGCCCCCTGCTTTTTGGGCTTGTGACTATGGGTTTTCTTTCTTCTCGCTCTTGACATTTTTTTCACTTCACTATAAAGTCTGTCAATAATTATGGTTTCCTTTCTCCTTTTTATTTCTTCCGTTCTACCTCAAACCTTGCGCTAGGCGAGACAAAGTTTGGGCCGGTGTGGTGCATTACTATCTCATCGTCCTTGATGTTTGGGTCTTTTTCTGCATGAACAATTTGTCCAATCACAAGGAAGTGGTCTGCTTTGCCAGTCTCCAAAATGCCCTGCAGCCTGCACTCCAGCACAATCTTTGCCTCTGAGACAGTGGGGGCTCTGACCTTCTTGCTCTCCCTGAACTGAATGCCACTTTTTTCAACCTTGTCAGGCAGCTTGGCTTCGCACGCAATTGCTTTTGCTGCCCAGTCCCTTGTAACAATGTTTACGACGAATTCCTTTGTTATCCGCATGTTTTTTATTGTCTGGGTTTCCCTTCTTTGGATGCCGAGATAGAGCATTGGTGGTTTAAACGAAACAGGGGCAATCCACGAGTAAGGAGCGGCGTTTACTTTGCCTTCCTCATCTTTTGTTGTAACCAGAACAGTAAGCCTCGGGTAAATAAGCCCAATGCTGTCTTCCAACGGAATTTCCTGCATTTTTAACTAACCCTTGACTAATTTTAGCTGCTTAGTTTTTTAATCACTTTCTTTTTCCATTTAGGGTAAGTGGGGATTGCTAGTGGACGTTATTCCAATTGCTTTCGGCTTGGTTGGAGGCCTTGCCCTGTTTCTTTACGGAATGAAACTATTGAGCACCGGCTTGCAAAAGGCGGCCGGTGACAGGCTAAGGGACTGGATTGAGAGGCTTACAAAGAGCAAGCTGAGGGGCATTGGCGTTGGAGCCCTTACAACAGCAGTCATTCAAAGCAGCAGTATAACGACTGTTACCCTTGTTGGCTTGATTAATGCCGGTTTGCTTTCTTTGGAGCAGTCTATTCCGATCATAATAGGTGCAAACATTGGCACGACTGTTACCGCTCAGTTGATTGCTTTCAAGGTTGGTGCACTTGCTTTGCCAATAATTGCCGTTGGCTTTGCCCTGAGTTCTCTTGCCAAAAAGCCTTCTTACAGGTATTTTGGCCAGGTCATTTTGGGCTTTGGCTTGCTTTTTCTCGGAATGAACACAATGTCTGCCGGGGTAAAGCCCTTGCGAAGCGACCCACTTGTGGTTGGCTGGCTGTTGGATCTTGGCAGAACCCCGATTCTTGGGATTTCCGTTGGCGCGGTTTTCACCGCAATTGTTCAAAGCAGCAGTGCTACAACCGGCCTTGTGATTGCAATGGCCTCTGAGAAGTTGGTTGACCTTCCAACCGCAATCTCTTTGATTATTGGGGCAAATATTGGCACCTGTATAACTGTTCTGCTTGCTTCGATTGGCGCTACTTTGACCAGCAAGAGGGCTGCTTTGAGCCATATTCTTTTCAACGTGGTCGGAGCCGCCTTGTTTTTTGTGATTTTTATGCCGTTTGTTTCACTGGTTTCCTTGACGGCTGCCGACCTTCCAAGACAGATTGCAAACGCGCACCTTATTTTCAACGTTTCAGCAGCTTTGCTAATGCTGCCTTTTGTCGGAGTCATGATCTTCGTTGTCAAAACCGTTTTGCCTGGAAAAGAAATCAGGATCGATGGTGGCATCAAATTTTTGGATGAGAGGACACTGGCAACCCCTGCCATCGCGATAAGCCAGGCTGAAAAGGAGGTTGAGAGAATGGGCAGGATGGCCTTGTCAGCCCTTGATGACAGTATTAAGTCTTTTAAGTCAAACGATTTAAGGCTTGTCAAGGTTGTTGAGAAACGGGAAGATGCTGTCGATGAACTGGACAACGCGATTGAGGCGTTTCTTGTGAAGATTACGAGAAGAGAGCTAAGCAAAAGGCATGCGAAAAGGGTTGCAGCCTTGATTCACAGCATTTCCGACATTGAAAGGGTTTCAGACCATGCAAACAACATTGCTGAATTGAGTGAAAGGAAGACAAGGGAGAAATTTTCTTTTTCAAAACCTGCTTTGAGGGAGCTTGATATAATGTTCAAGAAGAGCAGGGAAAGCTTTGCCAAGTCAATCAATGTCTTGGTGAGCGGCAACAAAAAACTTGCTCAAAAGGTCCTGCTGCTTGAAGGCGAAATAGATGCATTGGAAAAGCAGTTTGAGCAAAACAACTTTGAGAGAATGAACAGCAAAAAATGCAGCCCCAAGGCAAGCGTTGTTTTTGCCGAGCTTGTCAGAAACCTTGAGAGGATTTCGGACCATGCTCACAATATTTCAATGGCTACAACCTTTGGGTTTTGAGGCTTGCTTTTCCTCAAATCCAAATTCTTCTATCTCTGTCCTCGGCTTTATTTCGCCCCTCAGGTTCTTGCCAATCAGCTTTTTTGCCTCTTCTTTACTGTAATTTCCAAGCAGCCAAGCAAGTTTTACAAAAGCGGTTTCCGGCAGCATGTCTTCGCCTGGTATAACGTCCAAGTTCATTAAATCTGTTCCCTTGTCATAGACATGCATTTGCACCCTGCCAAACAAGCATTGTGAGGTCATTACTGCAACTCCGCCATGTTGAATGAATTTTTTGATTGCCGGAAAAATTTCTTTATGCTCCTTTTTTGTGATTTCATCCGGGCAATGCCCCGGCGTATGCCCCAAGCCTGTTCCCTCAATCACCAGCCCCTTGAATTTGTTTCGTGAAAAGAATTCAAACTGCTCAGGAAACATGTTTATGCTGATTTTGAGCAGGGCAACCCTTCCCTCAAAATTGGGCTTTACAACAATCTTTCCCTTTTTGTCCTTCCTTGCGTAATCCTTCTTCAGGAATTTTATTTCCTTTGAGTTGTACCCAACCAGTGCAATTGCCTCGTCATTAACGGGCCTGAACGCATCCCTCCTGCTTGTATGCAGTTTCCTTGTCTTGCATGCAGGCAGAATCGCGCATTTACCATCGCTGCTGCTGTGATGCATGCAGATTGCAACACCAGCAAAATCGCTTTTTGTAATGAAGCTTGCAGCGCAAATCAGGTTCATTGCCGCATCGCTGCTTCCCCTGTCGCTGCTTCTTTGGGCTCCAACCAACAGCACAGGGATTGGGCATTTTTCAATTGCGAAGGCAAGGGCTGCTGCTGCCACAGCCAGATTGTCTGTTCCCACAGCAATGATTACGCCAGCAACGCCCTTTTTTGCTTCACGTTCAACAGCCTTTGCGATTAGGCCAATGTGCTCAAAGCGAAGGTCATCGCTCCACATGTTTGCCAACAACCTTGAGTCGAGGTTTGCAATTTCGTTCAGCTCTGGGAACATGGTAAGAAGGTCAGCTGGCTCAAAGCTGCTGTACACTGCCCCTGTCCTGTAATCAACCCTGCTTACAATTGTTCCGCCTGTGTGCAGGATTGAAACGGTTGGCAGGCCAGCCCTTTTCTTTAGAGAAGCAGCTCTTGCCTTGCCAACCCTCTTGCCTTCCCCTGTCTTTTTTATTTCGCTGATTTCCCCCAATTTGATTCCAGCATTGTAGCCAGAGTCAAGTTTCAGAACTAGGATAGCAGGGTCTTTTGATGGCACAATTGTGCCCCTAAGAGTAGTGTTCCCTCTCTTTACCTCTGCTATGTTGCCTTCCCTTAATTTGTTTTTGCGCAGAAAGCCTTCCAAATCCATTCAGAACCAGTTAAATTCTAATTGCAAAAATTCTTTTAATCCATCACTTCTTGCAGGATGACCATTGTTTGGGTTTTTTCTACTCCGTCAAAGTTTCTCAGCTCGCGCATCACAAACTGGTTTAATTCGTCGATGTTTTTTACCCTTGCCTTGGCAATGAGGTCTGTGACGCCTGTTACAGAGTTTATTTCTTCAACAAACGGCAGTTTTGCAATCTTTTTCAGCAATTGTTCAACTGTTAGATTTTTTTCTTTGAGGTCCATGTAATCGACTGTAATCGCGACATAGGCAGACAGGACCTTTCCAATCTTCTTGTTGTCAATCTTTATTGTATACCCCTTTATGACGCCTTCCTGCAGCAGCTTTTTTACCCTGTTGTGCACCGTGGTGCCAGGCAAGCCGGTTTCTTTCGAAATTTTGGCAATGCTGGCCTTTGCATTGCGCTTCAAGGCCTGCAAAACAAGCATATCCTTCTTATCGACCATATTGGAATAAGTATTCCGTTATTATTAAAATATTAAGCATTTTTTGTGAATTTATCCCGTTTTTTGGCAATTAATTTAATATAAAATAAAAAAGAGGAATAGTATATCATTTTTTTTAGAATTGGAATTTTGCCAAGTGCGTTCCCGAGTCAAAGACCAAGCAGGAACGCACCCGGTCGTCTACTGCAATTAAAAAACTGCACTAGACTCTACTTTTATTCCCAAAAGTGCTTTTAAACATATTTTGTGGGTCTTCCACTGCCTTTTTTTGACAACAATTTAAATAATAGAATGCCCCTATTATTTGCTGGTTTTTTAAATGTTTGTCTCAGGCAGATTACCGCTGAACAGGGCAAGAAAGCAGGGCTATGCATTGCCTGCGCTCAACACAAACGGTTTGGAGATGAGCAAGGCAATTTTCTCTGCTGCGGAGAGGATGAAGGCACCCCTAATTATTCAGGTTACAGAATCAACAATTTCCTATGCAGGCATTGAAAACATTTTTGGCATTGTTAAACAGCTTGAAAGAAACGCCAAAATTCCGGTGTGCATTCACCTTGACCACGGCAGGCGTCTTCCAATAATCAGGAAATGCCTTTCCCTTGGCTTCAAGAGCGTGATGATAGATGCCAGCAAGTTTTCCCTAAAGAAAAACATTGCACTCACCAAGAAAGTGGTTTCACTTGCGAAGCGCAAAGGCTGTTCAGTTGAGGCAGAGCTTGGCGCCCTGAAAAGAATCGGCTCAATGGAACAGCGTTTAACAGACCCAAAAGAAGCCCTTCTTTTTGTTGAAAAAAGTGGCTGCGATTCCCTTGCAATTGCAATCGGCACATCTCATGGCGCTTACAAGTTCAGTGGAAAGCCAAGGATTGATTTTGCCAGGTTAAAGGAAATCAGCAGCCTGGTTTCCGTTCCGCTGGTTTTGCACGGCGCGTCCTCAGTTCCAAAAGAGCTGGTGCAGAAATGCAACCGCTTTGGGGCAGGGTTGTCCCACACAAAAGGCGTTCCAGGGAAGGACCTAAAAAAGGCGATAAGGCTTGGCGTTGCAAAAATAAACATCGACACAGATTTGAGGCTTGCCTTTACCGCAGGTCTGAGAGAATTTCACGCAAAAAACCCGAAAGACTTCGATCCAAGAAATGCCCTCTCCCACGCGCAGCTTCTCACCCAAAGGGTTGCAGAGCAAAAGCTTGTCATGTTTGGCGCAAAGGGCAGGGCCTGAGTGACTGCTTAGGGTGTCGTGCAATAAAACTCGTAGCTCACATCGTCAGGGTCAGCAATTGGGTCTGGCAAAGTGCAATCGAACATGCTTACAATCTCATCCACTATTGCATTGGGTTGCTCTATCACCAAATCGCTTGGGCAGAACTTGTCTAGCAAAATCACGTCCACCTCATTGCTTCCAAGCAGACTGGTTTCTGCGTTCTCAAATGTTACCTCTGGCCTCAAACCTAGGTTAAGCGGGTCTGACTGAAGCAGTGCTTCAGCGCACTCCTTGCCGAGCATGCACTTTGTGCAATGGCACCTTGCAACGCATTTTCCGTGCAAAAAACTTGGGTCAAGGCAACCGGTCGGCTTGCAATAATTGGCTGCTCCGGTTGCCGTAAATTGCACGCTCTTCTCCTCAAAGCCTGCCTCCAGGCCGCTTACCCTTATTTCTGCCCTGAAACTGCCGTTTTCATTAAGGCTTACATAAATTGTCCTCCTTCTTTTTTCGCCTGGCTTAAGGCCCCCAAAAGCCTCTACAGCTGAAGCGTTTTCAACAGGCCTTTCAACCCACTTGCCTTCCTCCAAATAACGCCTAAAAATTTGCACCTCTATTTCGGTCTGCTGGGTTTCCTGGCTGCCTGTATTGGAGAAAGCCACCTCAAAGTAAGGCGCTTCCTTCCCCAAATCAAACTCTTTTGGCGCATTAATTGAACCGATTTCAATTTGGGCAGGGTCTGCCCCAATGTAAACTGTGCAGGCGTGCAAGCCGTGCCGCATTTCACACCTTGTTGTCACAAGCACTGTCCTTGATTCATTGAACTTAACTGCCCGGTTGTCCCACTCTATGGCCAGGCTGCATTTCTCTTTCTGCGGGCAGCAAACATCTGCGCTGTTGCACTGGAACGCAACATTCCTTGTTCTTCTGTCAAAGGTTTGTCCGCTAAAGCCCTCGCCTTCCTTAACGGTTACCTCTTCATGAAAGCCCATTCCAGGGCCAGTTTCACTTGCCTTTAGTGTCCTTTCAATTATTGCAATATTGTTTGAAACCGGGAGAAGCATTGGAAGCATTATAAGGTAAACAAGGGCCAGAACAGAAACAGCCACAATAGCGTAAACCAGCAGCCTGAAACCAGATGATTCCATTTTTACCTTCCTCCTGCCTGCGTCCTTAAATGCCAGCCGAAAAGCTTCAAGACAACAAGGCTTATGCCTGCAATGATAAGGCTTATGAAAACAATCTCTTCCCAACTGCCTGTTTTCAGGAAGTACTCTGTCCAGTCCATGCTCCACAACCTAAATTCAATCAAAACGTAGAAAACGATTGCGAGCCCTATCAGGGTTACCGCAATTTTGGAGAAGTTTCCAACCACATGAGCTAAAAACCTGCCCATTCTAGCCGCCTACCCTGACATGCTTCTGCTTCTTAAACATTCCCTCAATCTCCTTTACAGTAGTAGCCTGCTCCGGCTTCTTGTCCTGCCTTATCTTCACCATCCTTGGAAACCTCAACGCTAAGCCAGCCTTTCCCTTTCCCTTGCCTGCTGTATGCACAGGACTCCTTGTTATCTCGTCAGCGTTCACCTCTATGACATACTTTGGCTCAACCCAAACATCTGGCTTCAAATCACTGTCAACCCCTGCCGGCTTTTTAGCTTCCCTAATCTTTGAAAGCATCTTGTGCAACTCCTTAAGCATTTCCTCACTCATTCCTGTACCGACCTTTGCAATGCTCTTGAAGCTGTCTTCCCTTTCATCGTAAACAGCTGTAAGCAGTGCCCCCAATCCAAACCTGGCCCTCTGGCCCCTGCCCTTAAAGAAACCAATTACCACAGTGTCAATGGTATCGCTCAACTCGCCCCTATAGCTTCTCTTCAGCTTAATCCAGGCAAACTTTCTTGCACCGGCAATATACCTTGCATTCAAATCCTTTGCAATCGTTCCCTCCAAGCCCTTTTCCACGCTTTCGTTGAAGAAGAGTAGCATTTCATCAACTGAGTCTGTTACAATTGCATCTGTCAAAACAATTGTTTTTCCCCTGCCAATCAGCTTCCTAAGCCTTTTCCTCCTTTCCCTGAAGGGCAGTTGCATGAGGTTCTTTCCGTTTGCGTAAAGCAGGTCAAAGGCAAACAGCTTCAAGGGAAATTCCTTTGCCATCTTGCCAATGTCATACTTTCTCTTCCTCTGGATTGTGACCTGAAAAGGGTAATATTCGCTTGTTTCCTCGTTAACTGCAAGGGCTTCGCCTTCAAAGATTGCGTCCCCTGCCTTTATCTGCTTTTTTGCCGCTTCAACGATTTCTGGAAACATTTCTGTTACGTTTTCCTGCCTCCTGCTGAAAATAGTTACCTTTTTGCCATCCTTGTGCACTGCCAGCCTGAAGCCGTCGTACTTTGCCTCGACCTCGCACCTTCCAAGCTTCTTGATTATTTCCTTGGCTGTTGGCAGCCTTTCGGCAAGCGTCGGCCTTATTGGAATGCCTGGTCGTATGCCAATTTTGTTCAGGCCCTTCAAGCCGTGCTTCCGCAGCTTTTCAGCAAGGTAGCCCAAATCGCTGTGCACGTTGTACTTGTCTTCAATCATTTCCCTAACCCCAAGCCTAAGCTTTCTGTCAAATTCCTCTTTTCTCTTCTCAGGCTTCTTTTCCTTCAAAGAGGCCTCAACGTCCTTGACAAGCTTCTTATTCCTTTTCGCTTCACTCAACAGGTTAATGGCAAAGGCGTCCATCATCGTTGGGTCGCCAATTCCCAGCCTCAAATTCCCCAAAGGAATCCTAATCAAATACCTGGCTTCCATGGGAGAAGCGCTGTTCAGCAGCTCTGCCAACAGCTTTATTTTCAGTTGCTGGCTTCCCTTTCCCCCCGATGTTGCAATCTTCATCAGGTTTCGGAAAACCTTTTCCATTGTAAGCTCTGATGAAAAAAGGCTTCTCTGCTTCTTCTTCTTCAAAAGCTCCTCAGCAACCAAGCCCAAATCTCCTTTCTTCTTGTACGCCCTCCTCACCTCTTCCTTGCTGTAGCCAGCCGCCTTTGCGATTGCCTCCTCGGCAAACCGTTCTCCCATCCCGACCTCAATGCCCTTGTATGGCGGCGCAAGCTGCCCCTGGCAGAGGTAAACAACCCTGGCAATCTCATCACTGTCAGCTTTCTTGAACAGCTCAGCCAGCAAATCAGTCATTGCCAAGCGGCTACTTGCCTTTTCTATCCTGTCAAAGGATTCAGCCAAAACCTTGAAATACATTCGGTAATTTATAGGGCTTTTCTCAAATATAAACCCTTTTCCCTGCCCCCCCTCCCTGAAATAGAAAGTTATTAATAGAAAAACTGCCATTATATGCCCATGCAAAGAGAATTGAAGATTCTTCTTTCTGCTTCAGGGCTTTCAATTCTTGCAGCAGGCCTTTTTGGGCCAATCTACGCTGTCTTCGTGCAGGAAATTGGCGGCGACTTGCTGACAGCAGGCACAGCCTACTCCGCGTTTGCAATTTCGGCAGGCATACTAATCTTCTTCATAAGCAGGTGGGAAGACCACATAAAGCACCAGGAAAAGCTTGTAGTTGCAGGCTATAGCCTTGGCAGCCTAGGCTTTCTTGGTTATCTCCTAATAAGAAACCCCTTTGACTTGTTCATAGTGCAGGTAATCTTTGGCATCTCAACAGCCATTGGAGTGCCTGCATACGACGGGATTTACAGCAGGCATCTTGACAAAGGCAAGTTTGTTTCGGAGTGGGGAATGTGGGAGTCAATGAACTACGTAGTGATGGGCATTGCAGCCGCCTTGGGCAGCCTAATTGCAAGCCTCTTCGGCTTTAGCACCCTTTTCATGCTAATGCTTGCATTGTCAATTCTTGCCCTAATAGTTTCTGCTTTGCTTCTTGCCAAAAAGCGCTAAAACATTCAAGCCATTGCTGCTGCAAGCGCTTCTTCCTGCTCTGCTTTTTGGCTAGCCCCTGTTTCCATTTCCTTCAAGGAAACGAACTCATAGGCCTTCTGCAGTGCAAGAATCGCCTTTGGCAAGTCGTTTGCCTTCAAGGAACTTGTGCTCTTCCACTCGTCGTTCTTGTCCTTGTACCTTCTGTCAAAGGAAACACTGTAATACTTGCTTCCTTCCTTTCCCTCGTTTTCCCATATGGCAACCTGCACTCCTCCCACAGAAAACTTTTTCACCGGAGAACTCATTTTTCCACCTCCTTTGCCTTTTATTCAAAAATAAACAAAAAAGGCCCTTTTTACATAAAGGGCCTGATGCTTCCGCTTTTTCCAAAGCCTTCAACAAACCAGCACAGCCTGAAAACACTCATCTTTTGAATCACCTCTTTTTTTGTCAATTGAAATAATCTTGTTTGAGGCGTTTAAAAACAAAAGGAAAGAGAGCGGGTTTCCGGTGAATTTTACACCAGGAGGGTTTCCGGTGAAATTTTTTTGAAGGGAAATTTTGCTGAAAAATAGGGCAATTCCTTTATGCAGAATGTTTTAAAAGAACCAACACAACCAATTTTTATGCAACAGGGGCTGTAGTCTAGCCTGGTAGGATTCGTGCTTTGGGAGCACGCGACAGGGGTTCAAATCCTCTCGGCCCCAATTCTGTTAGGTGGTTTTGTTGCCAAAGCATGTCAAGTCAGCAAAAAAAAGGCTTCTTGGTTTTACAAACGTCCGAAAAATCAGCCTTAGGGGCAAGAAATGGGGACCAGAATCTAAAAGCGTTCAAATTCAGGCAATTGCTCCCAGAGACAGGCTTCTTTCCAAAAAGCTTGGCATTCAGCCAAAGGCAAAGGTTTTGGTCATGGCTGGCTACTTTGGGGATTGGGCAAGGGCACTTTCCAAATTCTGTGAAGTGAGGTATACGGATCTAAGCAGTAGTATGACAGAGTTTGCAAAACGAGACAAAGCAAAAGTGCGTTCTTTTACTTCAAGGCCTGCAGAGCTTTTGGTTAGGAAGCCAAAGATCTACGACTGGAGCTTTTTGTTTGAGCCATTTCCGATTCAACGTGTTGGCATAAACTTGGTGTTTTTGCGTTCTCTGCTAAACAGAAAGGGATGCAAGGTAGTAGAGCGCCTTGGCTCAAACGAGGTCTTCCTGCAAGTAGTTGAACAATTCAAAAGGCTTTACAGTGCAAGGGCAACCGCTCGCGTGCTTAAGATAAGGGGTGTTACTGACTTGAAAGGAAAGCCTTTATACTTGCCAATTAGTGTTTTAACCCTGCATACGAACAAAGCTGCGAGAAAAAAGGCAGTGCTTGACCTAAAGCTGCTGCATTATCTCACCAGGGCTGCAAAAAACAATAAGGCCATGCGCATAGAAGAAATCTGCAAAAAGCTCGGTGTTTCCAGAAAAGAGCTTGAAGAGAGCAGGCAAAGGATGCATAAACTCTCGGTTGGGCTTTCGCAAGAAAAGCAAGACACGTATTTGCGCTAACCTGATTTTTGCATTTTTTAAAAGCTTTTCCACTCAATTAGTTTTAGGTTTATTAGGGGGGTTAGTCTAGTTTGGTTAGGATCCCAGCTCGGGGAGCTGGTGACAGGAGTTCAAATCTCCTACCTCCCAAAACATTAATTAAAGGGTTTGCACTAATTTGGGTTTGGTTTGACATGATTGAGGCAATTGAAAAGGTCAAAAGAGTTGCAAAGAAAGCCAAAAAGAAGCGGAATTCAAATGCCTGTGACACCAGCGTTTTGAGCTGGTTTCAGCACAATACGCTGCACCACTCGCAGTTCTCCGACATTGACAGGCTCATTGAATTGAAGAAGCAGCAGAGGCTAAAGATAAGCGTTGGCATTCCTACCTTGAACGAGGAAGAAAACGTTGCAAACGTCATCAAGACCCTCAAGGACGCGCTCTACACAAAAAAGCATTTGGTGGAC
>JAUWWX010000088.1 GCA_030616665.1 archaeon
CTACACCGTTACTGCAAGCCATTCAGACGGGCGATATGCGGAGAAAACAGGTATCGAGGCAGTAGTAGGCGTTCCCAAGACAGTTACCCTTACCTTCCTCGAACTGCTTGAGGGAAAAAAGATTTTCTTGCGCCTGATGGACTCGGAGACTAATGCAAATGTTGGAGGTGCAACAGCCCTTATTTACGCAAACAACAAGCTGCTTGACTCCAAAACGAGTGACAACTCCGGCCTTGTTGAAAAAATGGTGGATGACAGCAATGCCTCGTTTCTGGTAGTCATATGGGCTGACGGCTATGTTACAAAGATTATTTCAAATATCCTGGTTTTACATGCCGCTGCAAATGAGCCCCAGACAATCAAGCTAACGCCTTTCAATGAACAGAGCGCTGGAAGGGCAAGCGTGAAACTAACAGAATATGCTACTGGCGAAGCCGTTGAGAAAGCCTTTGTTTACCTGTACAGCCAACAGTTTCCAGAGGTCATTCTCAATTACCCCTATGACCTAAGCAATGCCGATGGCAACGTCCTCTTTGAAAAACTGCCTCCAGGAAACTACTTTGCAAGGGGCAAGAAAGCCGATACAGAGGGCGAAAGCGAAACAAAAGAGTTAATGGCAGGCAGCATGATTTCCCTGGATATTGTGCTTGTTTTGACAGAGGGGGATGTCAGGGTTACTGTAGTTGATTGGAGGACAGGTAGCGTTATCCAGGGAGCGGAAGTGGTCTTTTTTGACCTTTTCACCGATTCAGTGCTGCAGGCAGGCACAACCGACGAAACAGGCGAATTCAGGTCAAACAAGTTTAAGTCAAACAAAACGGTTTACGTAAAGGCAAGCAAGCAAAACTACCTCGATACCATTAGTCCTCCCATCCCAATAATTGCAGAAAGCACTCAGCGGCCAACAATCCAGCTTGTTTCAAAAGATGATATCGACCAAATCAAAGACATCTCAATCGAGTTCGAAGGCCTGTATAAAGATGAAGAAACCACAAGAAAAGCCACAACAGTAGAGTCAGACCAAATGTATTACTTGAAATTCAACCTGCTGCTGCCAAAAGACGCTAACTATGGTAACCTAATGCACCATTTGAGGGTTGGCCCTGAAAGCATTGCAAAACAGCCTGAAGCAATTCCATTCGAAGACTACGTTATCAGGCTGCTGAACAGTGCAAGCGCTTCACCCCAGTCGTCAACTATTTTCAGCTCATGCTATGATCCAAACGTTGTCTTCTCAAGCCCGTGTCTCACAGAGGGTGCGGCAAAACAAGCAAATACCAATTGGCAGACCGTGACAGGAAGAGCCAATTACATCGTTATTTCAAAGATTGAAACCGAACCCAACCTCCCGGAGAAAACAAAAATAGAGTTGAGGTACCAGGCAAAAGCCGTAATCAACGATGTAGAATTCACAACCCCTCTATTCCTCAAAGTCTTTGAAATTGGTGAAACAATCTGCACGCCAGGCATAGACTGCCCAGCGGTTGTATGGCGGCTGTGGCTGCAGGCCCCGGATGGCAGCACAGTCTTGTTAAACAATTTCACAGAAGAGGAAAAGCTGCCTCTGGCTGTCAACTCAGAATACGCTTTGTCATACCAATTGTACAACACAAGTGGCCGGGACCTTAGGGCAAGCCTTGAAATGGCCAACGAAAGCCCATCCAATGTTCTTTCAATTGCCGGCAGGGGCAACTCATACACTGCTTTCTCAGACCTGCTTTTCGAAGATGGCACAATCACAACCACTGGCTCCCCAACAGGCCTGCAGGCCTTGCAAGAAGCGTCCATCACCAAATTGAAGCTGCGTTTCAGTTCAGACAAGACCCAGCCTGTTGAACAGGACCTGTTCTTCGAGGTGATTGCCGATGCAGACCTTGTTTTAAATGTATTTCCAACTGCCTTGATTCCAAACGATGGCACGCAGACAATAAGCGGAACTGTTACAGGTCAAGGAAATCCTCTTGAAGGGGCTTCGGTAAAGGTTTACCTGCCTCCGGCAGAATCAGGCCAGCCAAGGCAGTTGTTTGAAGCCATTACAACAGGTGAAAACGGTGAATTCCAGACAAGTGAAAACTTTAACCTGTGGTCAGGTACAAAGGTCACTATTGAGGCGAGCGCTTCCCGTTACAGGGATACAAGTGTTGATGTGCCAGTCGAGTGGGGCGACTACTTTGACCCCAGATACAACTGCATTGACGTGCCATCGGGAGACGATGACGTGCTTACCTTTACCGGTGTTTCGCCAGCCTCCAAGAGAACCTTCGATGTTGTAAACAGCTGTGAGCTTCCCGTCGAAATCAAGTTCAACAGCAAGCTCGAGGTTAGCCCAGAAACTGTGTTAATTCCTGCTGGAGGGAGTGCAACCGCGACCATAACAGCCGACAATCCACTTGGCGGCGAAGAGGTTTTTCTTGGCCAGTACCCGATTTACGTAAAGGCAAAAATGCAGGGTGATGTAAGATTTGTGAATGCTGTCAAGGTGCTTGTCATTATTTCAGACCCAATTGGCAGTTGCTTCAGCATAAACAAGACCAGCTTCGACCTGTTCAACCAGCCGCAGGATAGCGGGGAAATCTACAATGACTGCGCCATCCAGTTTAATGACGCCTGGGCGCCTGAACTTGTCCTTGATTCGTTCAAGGCAATAATCGGCAGGAGTGATTTAAGCATTCCTGGCATTGCCGAGTTTGAATGGGGTGTCAAGGCAAAAATTCTGTTGTCAAAGCCCCTCATGGTGACAGTTGAAGAAACCACCCCTGGTTGGGAGGACTTCTATATTCCAACAGGGGAAGATGCCGGCGTTACTTTTGACGGCGAAGTCACAGTGGAGATTGGACCTGAATTTATAAAGAATGTTGATGAGCTAAGGTTTGAGTCTATTGTACACGACACAGACTGGAACCTGTTCGCCGAACGCTATGACGACGCTGCCTACATCAAGGGAAGCCAGGTCAAGGTTACGGCGAATGGCACCGACCGCTTTATTAGCGTGCCTTGCAGCGAAGACGGCTGCGATTGGGACGACACTGATACGAGAACCAATGACCAGGAAAAGTGCCATGACCTCAATCCCTGCTGGTATGGCGTCGTTGAGATTCCGCTTGGCCAGAGCTTCGAGGTTATTGACAGCATAACACTGCCAATTTACAACAACGAAAACGAGGCCTTCCTGTTCTTCAACCTGCATGGTAACCTGATTGATGCGCGTTATGAGTTTGAAATGGACAGCATGGAAGCAGAGCTTGAGTTAGGACCGGCTCCATCAGGCCTGTTCACCTCGGCAATTATCCCGATAAGGAACCTTGGATTTGTTTTGGGCGAAGTTGACCTTGATTTAGACAAGCGTTTTGAAGAGCAGGTCTACTTTGTTGAAGACATCAATCTTGTGGCCTACAGCCAAGACCCGGCAATTGAGTTATGGATTGTTGACAACATGGTTTACGCTAAGTACCTTGGCGTTGATGACGATGAAGAGCCTGAAACTACGCCCTTTGAAATTACAAACATTTTGTTGAATAGTACCCAGTACAATTTGATTTACATTGACGACTACGTCAATGAATTGAGGTGACCAATGAAATGGCGTTGAAAAAAGCAGTGTTGGTTTTTGCTTTTCTTGTACTATCCCTATGCTCTGCAAGCGCAACTGAGATGTTTTACAACAGCAACCTTCAGGTTGAACTGCATAAGCAGGTTGTTGCCAAGGGAGAACAACTTGAGGCCGAAATCACAGTGCTTAACATGGAAGACTTTCCAATTGCTGAGGCCTACCTTGTCATTGAATTGGTTCAAGGCGATGAATATTACTACCCAAGCCAGAATAGTGATAAAGACAATGTTTTCTTCGAGGAAAAAATTTCCGGCTTGAATATTGCTCCCCACAGCAAGACAGGAACAAGCTTTTCCTATGCCATTCCCACTGAGTTGAAGCCAGGCCAATACAGGATGGATGTCTATGCGAAAACAAACAAGACCCACATGGTCGGCGCCCCCCATATCTTTGCTTCCCCAAAGTCGGTCAGGTTTAGTGTTTCTGGCACTAGTGGAGAATTTCCTGAAGCAAAGTTTGTGAGGACAAAGACAAGGTTCCACCAGTTCCTCGGTCCTGTTGGGCCAGGCATTAGTCCTGGTGAAGAGATTCAGAACGAGGTTTTCATCCAAAATGTTTCAGACAGTGATTTAACTAACCTGACTCTGTTTGTTGGCCTATGCGAGTGGGATGACACAAGCTGTGAATCCTACGATTCAAGCTCAACAAAAAAAATCGCTTCTTTGAAAGCCGGTGAGGAAAAGAGCGTCAGCGTAAAGCTTACTGCACCGGAAATGCCTGACGCCTATGCCATCAGGCTTGAGCTAAGGGAAGAAAGCGGAAAACTTTTGTCCTTGTACAGAAACAGAAGCATTGTCTATGGCCCTACAGCCAAAATCCACCAGCTGAATGTAAGCGACTACCTTTTCAACGAAGGCGATCGCGTTGAACTAAATGTCTTGATTGGGCCGAGCCCTGACCACTATACCTACCCCAAATTCAGTGATTTTACTGTAAAAGCACGGGTTGAAAACCTAAGGGACGATAACGCTGTTGTTTTCAGTGAAAGCAAGCAGCTTGCATCAATAGCAAGCCCTGAGTTGAAGACTGAAAGCTTTTCCTTCACTTCACCCTCTGCCTTGGACTTGTTCAAGGTCTGCGCTTTTATTGAAAAACAGGGAACGGTTCATGAGAGCTACTGCTATGTGGTTGACGCAAGCAAATTCCCAAAAAAGGAGGAAAAGAGCGAGATTGAGGTGAAGTGGGACTACGATTTCA
>JAUWWX010000085.1 GCA_030616665.1 archaeon
ATTGTCAAAATGAAGAAGGACAGTGCCAAAATTTTTCTGACTTTCACTTCAAACATGGTTACTTCAGGGCTTAGGGGTTTTTTTGCCCAGCTTATCAAACTGGGAATGGTGAATGTTATTGTCACAACTGTTGGCGGGCTGGAAGAGGACGTCATGAAGTCCCTGGGAGAAAAGTTCGCCGTTGGAAGATTCGAAACAGATGATGTAGAATTGCATGAGCAGGGAATAAACAGGGTTGGAAACCTTTTCATCAAAAACGAAAGCTATATGAACTTTGAAGACTACATTGGGCCAATTCTTGAAAAGCTCTACAAAAAAAAGGCCAGGTGGGCTGTTTCGGATATGTTGAAGGAAATAGGACTAATGCTGAGGGATGAGAACTCGATTTTGTACCAAGAATCTAACAACGATGTGCCTATTTTCTGCCCCTCAATAACAGACGGGGCATTTGGCTTCCACCTTTACCTTTTCCAGCAGGAACACCCTGACTTTGTTGTGGATGTTGTCAAAGACTTTGGGAACATTTTGTTTGTGACAAGCCATGATGAGAAGAAGGGCGTGATTGCCCTTGGCGGAAGCGTTTCAAAACACCATGCAATTCTTTGTACCTTGCTGAACGGCGGCGCAGAGTACGCGGTTTACATTACAACCGACCACAAGACCAGTGGAAGCATGTCAGGAGCAACAACAAACGAGGCAAAGAGTTGGGGAAAGGTTAAGGACGAAAGTGACGTAGCTACGGTAATCGGCGATGCAACAATAGTGTTTCCTTTGGTCATGGTTAAGGCATTGGAACAATTAAAGGAAGAAGGCTTGTTGGCAGAGAATAAAAATGGAAAAAAAAGCAAAAGAAAAAAAGCTTGTTAGCAGAGAATAAAAATGGAAAAAAAAGCAAAAGAAAAAAGGCTTGTTGGAAAAAAGTGAAGGGGAATAGAAGGGGAAAAAGCACTATTTGTTCTGTCAAAGGGCAAGGTGATAGAGCAGTTCAACAAGGTTAAGGGTCTCGCTGACATTGTTTCCTACAGTTCAAAGACAAACCAGCATGTTACAAAAATCCTTGAGGAAGAAACTGGCTGCTTGTTCAGCGTTCATTTGGATAAGGAGCTGCGACATGTTAAAGACAAGTCAAAGGTTGTTTTTTTGGCCCAAGGCTGGACAGGGAAGGACATCAAAGGCTTGGTTAAACAGGGAATAAATTTTTTTGTTGTGGACAACGAACCTGACTTGGATGCCTTGATTGAATTTTTAAAACGCAGCGATGTGAATATAAGCCTTCTTCTGAGAGCCAAGCTGAAAGAGCGAACTCTCAAAACAGAGAGACACTTTGTTTTTGGCATGAAGAGTGAAACCATAAACAGAAGGATAAGAGAGATCAGGGCAGACAAAGAACTTTCCAAGAAGATAAAACTGTTGGGAATCCACTTTCACAGAAAAACCCAAAACATGAGCGAATGGAATCTCAGGTATGAGGTTCAGCATATGCTGGAGGAAGAGGTCTTGGAAATTATTGACTTAGTCAACATTGGGGGCGGAATACCGTCAAGGTATGCAAACACTAATGTAGATGTGTTGCCAGTAATATTCAAAAAAATTTCTGAATTCGGGCAATGGCTAAACAGGAAAAACATTAAGCTGATGAT
Source organism: archaeon (assembly GCA_030616665.1). Lineage (GTDB taxonomy): Archaea > Iainarchaeota > Iainarchaeia > Iainarchaeales > JAFCCL01. The sequence goes on from JAUWWX010000085.1 coordinate 1,641, forward strand.
TGAACCAGGGCGCTTTATTGCAGGGCCTGCAGCAAAACTGGTTACCTCAATTGCCGGAATTTATGAGAACAACATAATTGTCAATGCCTCGGTCTACAATTCTGACCTAGATGCATTAATCGTTCCTGTCAAGCTGCTTGTTGAAGGAGAATTGCCAAAAGGGCAGGGAAAGCCATATGTTATCAAGGGCATTACCCCCTGTTCAATGGACCTATTCAGATACAGGGTTTATTTGGAAAAGCCAAAGGTTGGCCAGAAACTGGTTTTTTTGAATGCAGGTGCATACAATTTCCACACCAATTTCTGTGATTTGGACGAACTGAAAACAGAAATAGTGGAATAGGATTCCCCTTAAATAGGGGTTATTGCCCTCACAACCAGCACAATTGCAATAAGCGCTATTGCAATGCCTATAACAAATTCAGGCGTCAGCTTAGGTCCAGAAGTGTCTGCATCAAAGAATCTGACTATTCCCAAACTGCTGCTTGGCCCTGCCACGCTCGGGCCCCTGGTTAACTTGACCATCTCAAACCACGCAAAAAAAAAGGCATTAACCAAAGCCTTAATATAAAGATTTTAATAGAGGTTAAGCTATAAAAATTATACAGTTTAACAAAAAAAAGGCTGATGCTTAGTGGATACTGAATATATGGTAAAAAACGGGGTGCATGCCCTAATCCTCATTTCCCTGGTTTTCGTTCTCTTGTTCCTTCTCACATTCACAGGCGTGATGAAGTGCAGCCAGCTGCCTTTGATGGGCGAAGCCTGGTGCGATGTCTACTGGGGCGTGAAGACCTTTGCAACAGGCGGCCCAAGGATTTTAATAGTCTACGGCAGCTCAGGAATTGGAAACCCAACAGGGTTTGGGAACGGAAGTTTGGAGGATTTGCTGGCAGACCCAACCATTTTGGGGGTGCACGCCGACACAATGGAAGTTGACAGGGTTAATTTTGGGAATTTGCGCAATTACGACATGGTCATAGTTGACAGGGCAAAGCAGATTGAAACAAAGCAGCTGAGGGCATTCATCGACTATGCCATGCAGCCAACCGGCGGAATCCTTGTGTGGACAGGCGACGCAGGCACCGAATTGGGAGCAAGCGACCAGTACCTTTACACAAAAGACAAGGACCCTGACACAGATGTAAACAAGGTGATTGGGCCCTGGTCAAGGAAGGACGGGGAATACATGGTTTCGTTCGACGAGCTGCTTGGCCTAAAGCCGATTGACGCTGACAATGTGACCTTCTGCGAATTCACGTCATGCCCAGGCGGCAAGCCGATTCTTGTCGGAAACCTTGAAACAGAGCCAAGCGGTTCGCACCCGCTTATAAACGGCATTTCAAGAACATTGCCATTGTACGTCTTCAGCGGCGAGGACTTTGCCCTGGTGGAAACCCTTTCAGGAATCCCGACAACGGAAGTTCTGTCCCTCGACTTCGGCGGCGAAATTGGCGCGCCCAGCTATGACCTGAACAGGAGCGTTCCACTCATCGTTACATCAGGCATTGGGGAAAGGATTGTATACTATGCCATGCCCCCAGAATACTTTGCCAACCCAAGGCTTGCCGAAGCGGGAAAAGGCAGGTATTTTCTGCCTATTGAAAACATGTACTACGGAAATCTGAAGGGGTAAGCTCTCGGCAATTGCCAAACCCTTCAAAAGAAAGGTTTTTAAATAACAAAAGACTTCTATTGCTTTGAAGCGGTTTTTCCCGAAAGGAAAAGCTTTAAAAGGAAGAAAACATACAGATATTAATGCATAATTAACATATTAATTGGAAAAAATTAATGAAGGTGAAAGCGAGGATGTACCCAGAAGAAGCAGGAGCCGAGCCAGCACCGGTTGGCGGAGTAAGGAGAGGAGTTACAAGGAACTTGGAGGCCTTGATTCCACTGATTCTGATAGTGATTATAGCAGCGTTTCTCGGGCACAGGTTTGGCCTGTGGACCATACCGTTTTTGGGCGGATCAGAGCAGGTTCAGATGCTGATAATAGGGCAGCCAAGCGTTGATTTGCTTGCAGACCTCGACAACCAAAGGGATTTGGTGTACTACAGGGTAAAGAACGCATCAGACCTGGACGCTGCACCACAAGAACAGCTTGCCCAGTACAACATAGTCTTGCTTGACCAGCATTTGGGCATGAACCCCTATGAGAAAAGCATTTCAAGGACTCTTGGGGAGGCGCTTGAAAACTATGTCAGAACAGGCGGAAAGCTAGTCATTGTCATGGACTCAGGAATCTACAGGTCGGGCGGAATTTACGGAACTGGCACAGCATCAGACGTCATTGGATGGAAAGCAACATTCGGAGACATTATTCCGGTTGAATGCGACCTTGCCGCAAACGACATTCCGACATGCACGCAGCCGATTGCAACAGTTGGCAAAATCTACAGACTTGACTTTGACAACAGGATAATGGAGGGCATAGAGGTGGCACCAGCAGACCCAAGATACGGGCCCCTAAGCCTGATTACCTTTGACATCAAGCCAACAGGAAACCAGGTTGCCTACCTAAAGCACATTGCGACTGCAAGCCACTTCCCGGCAATAGTTGAAAAAAAGCTGCTGATTGGAAAAAGCATTTACTTCAACTACGACCCAGCAATGACTCCCGGAATCTGGCAAAACACCCTGGAATACCTGCGCTAAAGCAGTCTATTCCACCTTTTTCTTCTTTTTTCAAAAAGCTAGTCCAGAAGGCAGCCATAAAAAAGTGAATTTTGGAACTCGAAGCCACACGATAATTATAAAAAGATTGTAGGGCATATTTCTTAAAGCAGCTGGGGTAGGTGACTGCCCTAAAAGAGCAACAGTGTAGCAAAAAAATAGCGTACAAAAATGGAGGTGTGCTATTAATGGCTAATGAAAACGTGGTGTTCGTAGGAAAAAAGGGTACAATGGCCTATGTTTTGGCCGTGGTTACGCAGATTAACCAGGGTGTAAAGACAGTCCAGATAAAGGCAAGGGGCAGGGCCATAAGCAGGGCAGTGGACGTTGCCGAAATAGTGAAAAACAAGTTTGTTATGGACAGCAAAATAGACAAAGTAGACATCTCGACAGAGGAAATCAAGACAGAGGAAGGAAACACCTTAAAGGTTTCAGCAATAGAGATAACACTCACCAAATGACTTTCTTTGAAAGGATTTCTTTTTTTTCCCTTCAAATTTCTTTTTCTTTTGACTCAGGCAAGGCTAAGGCTGACCAATGCTTAAACAGCTTTGCAGAAAAACTCTGACATGCACAAAAAGGGGTTTCGGCTAAAT
>JAUWWX010000018.1 GCA_030616665.1 archaeon
AAGCAGAAACTGAAAAGAAAGAGAAGCCTGCAGAAAAAGCACCTATGGATGAAAGGGCTGTCGAAGAGGGAAAGAAGGAACTACCTAAAGGCGAAAGTAAGAAGGAAAAAGAGGTTGAGGGTAAAAAGAAGTGATGTTAAATGGCCTTGCTTGATTTACTTCAGCCTGTTTTCAGAATGTTGCCAGAGGTGAAGCCCCCTGCAACCGAAGTTCCACTTAAGAAAAAGCTTATGTGGTCATCCCTAGCTTTGGTCATCTTCTTTGTGATGGGAAACATCACATTGGTGGGATTGGATAGTGCGAGGGCGGACTATCTTGTAGGGCTGCAGACAATTCTCGCAAGCAATATGGGGACTCTGATAAGCGTAGGAATAGGCCCAATCGTCTTGTCATCCATTATCCTGCAGCTGTTGGTGGGAGCGAAATTTATCAACGTTGATTTAAGCAACCCAGAGGACAAGGCAAAGTTCCAAAGCCTGCAGAAGCTTTTTGCGATAGCCCTCTGCTTTTTTGAGGCACTAGCATACACTGTTACCGGCACGCCACTGCTTGCAAAGCCTGGCTTCCTGCCATTGGTCATATTGCAGGTTGCGATTGGCTCGATTATCCTGCTTTACCTTGACGAGCTTGTCTCAAAGTATGGAATTGGCTCAGGCATAGGCTTGTTTATTGCAGGAGGCGTAAGTGGTTCATTCTTCTGGCAGGTTTTTAGGCCTCCAACACCAATTGAACCAACTGGCGGAGTGATAATGCAGTTCATTGCATCGCTTGCGACAGGCGCAAACTTTTTGCTGTTCTTGCCAATAGTTGTTGCCATCATAATATTCCTAATAGTCGTGTTTGCTGAAGGCATCCACGTAAACATTCCGATTACGATGGGAAGAAGGGGCATGGGAGGAAGGTTCCCTGTAAAGTTGCTTTACGTGTCAAATTTGCCGGTCATCCTTGCAATTGCCCTGTTTGCAAACATCCAGCTTTGGGCAACGGTTATGGAGACAGTGCCTGTCCTCAGTCAGGTTATGGGTTTTCTGGCATGGGCAACGAATAGTCCATTCAACCTTTTCTATGACATAATTGTGAGGATTGGAAGTGAAGGCTTTTTCACTGCAATGGCCTTCATGGCGCCACAGATAGGCCAGGCATTGATATACTTGGTTATTATGCTTGTCTGCTGCATCGTCTTCGGTGTTTTCTGGGTTAATATGGGTAGCCAGGGCCCTGAGGCGGTTGCAGAGCAATTGCAGAGAAGCGGGATGTACATTCCAGGCTTTAGGCGAGACAAAAGGATTATTGAAGGGATTCTTAAGAGATACATTCCAACAATAACAATCCTTGGCAGCATTTTTGTCGGCCTTTTGGCAGGGCTGGGAAACATGGCTCTTGGCGGATTGTCAAGCGGAACAGGCATTCTTTTGACTGTTGGAATAGTTTACAGGATGTACGAGCAGCTTGCAAAAGAGCAGATGATTGCAATGCATCCAATACTTGGAAAATTGTTTGGAGGGAGCTAAAAATGGCTTGGAAAACGCATAATTTATATTCTATTCCTTTTTCAATTAGAATAGGAGAGCTTGTTTCCCGACCGAATTTTTTTGGTGGTTTTTAATGGTACTCATTAGTGCGGTAGTAGACATCGGCCTGATTGCTGTGGCTGTTGTAGCCATAAGCAGGTTCATGCAAAGAAAGCTGATTGACAAGAAAAAACAGAAGGCTGCCCAACGGAGAATGAAGGAAAAGCAGGCAAGGGTAAAGGAACTGATGAAAAACCAGGACGAGAAGAGCAAGAGCGAAATGAGTAGGCTACAAAAAGAGATGTTTGAGGACATGAATGAGACCATGCAGGGAAGCATGCGCTACATGATGTTCAGCCTGCCTGTTTTCTTTGGGGCCTTCTTCATACTTGGAAGCTTTTATGGAAACCTCTTGTTCGAGGCGCCATTTTTGCTGCCGCGCTTTGAGGGCTTTTTCTTCCTCAATCCACTTAGCTGGATTCCTGTTGGCTGGGGGATTGAAACAGGCTGGCTGAAGTGGTATTTCATAGTTTATCTGTTTGTGTCAATTACCCTGGCAATTGGCTTGAAAATTATGGAAAGGGTTAAGAAAACGGAAAAGTGATTAGCTGTGCCAAAAAGAAGCGACAGGAGCAAGAAGACAAAGTTCAGGAAAAAGACAAGTGGAAAAGCCAAAAGGGTTTTTGTCAGGGGAAAGCCTGGAAGGCAGCACTGCGCCCTTTGCAAAAGGGTCTTGCACGGTGTTCCGCACGGCAAAAACGCTGCCCAGGTGAGGAAGATGAGCAAGACCAAAAGGAGGCCCACAGGCCTGTTTGCAGGCGTTTTGTGCAGCAAGTGCAAGGTAATTGTTGTGGCTGAGGCAGCCAAGGTTGAAGCAGGCGTGAAAAAGCCTGTGGAAGTGGAACTGCGTTTGCAGAAATACGTTGAGCAGGTTAAGGTGAAATAGGATGGCTGGATTGGAACCAGGAATGGTTTGTGTTAAAACAACGGGCAGGGAGGCCGGCAAAAGGGTTGTGGTTATTGAGTTTGACAAAAAAAAGGGCTTGGCTGTGATAGACGGCCCGCTTGTAAAGAAAAGAAAATGCAATGCCAAGCACTTGCTTCCGACAGGTAAAAAAATTTCGCTCAGCGATGCAAAAAAGGGCGATTTCTCTGAATTGGCAAAAAAGAGGGGATTGTGATGGAAGAAAGGGAAGAGTTTAGACACATTGTCAGGATTGTTTCAAAGGACCTGAATGGAAACCTGCCAATTCATAGGGCGCTTACAAAGATTAAGGGCGTTGGAATAAGAATGGCAAAAAACATAGCTATTGCGTTTGAAAAGGAGAGCAATGTAAAGTACAACAGCAAGCTTGGCAATTTGCCAGAGTCACTTGACAAAAAGCTCGAGGACATTGTTTTGCACCCTGAAAAGCATGGAATTCCTGTGTGCTACCTGAACAAGCAGAAGGAATATGAGTGTGGTGAAGACAAGCACCTGGTCATGAATGAGCTTGACTTCCAGCTGAGGAAGGAGCTTCAGAGACTCAGCCGAATAAAGTCATACAGGGGGCTGAGGCTAAGTTGGGGTCTACCAGTAAGAGGCCAAAGGACAAAGTCAACGCATAGGGGCAAGGGAGGCGTTGTCGGCGTCACGAAAAAGGATGTAAAAGTGCAGGAAGCCCAGAAAAAAACCGGTGGAACAAAAAAGTAGGGATGATACAAAAATGGGTGACCCGAGAAAAACAAGAAAGCACTTCAAAAGGCCTTTGAAGATATGGGACAGGTCAAACATCGAAAGGGAAAAGGCTCTGAAGGAAACATACGGCCTAAAGAACAAGCGGGAAATCTGGCGAACGGAGACAATGCTTAGGAAGAAAAGGCACAGTGCAAGAAGCCTGCTTGCCCTCGCACTTGAGGAAAGGCTGAAAAGGGAGAGTAATCTTCTTCGCTCACTGGCTAGGATTGGCTTGTTGAATGAGAAGGCAACCCTGGATGATGTTTTAACCCTGAACGTGGAAAGCTTTCTTGAGAGAAGGCTGCAGACCCTTGTTTGGAGACATGGGCTAGCGAACACGGCAAAACAGGCAAGGCAGTTTATTACGCACGGCCATATAGCAATTGCTGGCAGGCGCGTTACGGCGCCAGGCTGCATTGTCACAGCTGAACAAGAGGGAAAGATCGGCTATTACGCTGGAAAGAAAATGGTGCTGAAGCCAGTAGCCAAAGAGAAAAAGCCAGCCAAAAAAAAGGAAGGCACTGAAGCGGAGAAAAAGGGAATTAGGGAAGAAGCGGAGAAAAAGGGAATTAGGGAAGAGTTTGAGGCTGCAAAGCCCCCTGAGGGAAAGCCGGCCAAAAAAAAGGAAAAGAAGACCAAAAAAGAAAAAAAACCAGCCAAAGAAGAGAAGACCAAAAAAGAAAAAAACCAGCCAAAGAAGAGAAGACCAAAAAAGAAAAAGGGGGAGGCTGAATGAGCAAAAAGGGAATTATCCACATTTACGCTTCGCACAATAACACGATTATTCTGCTGACTGACATTACTGGTGCGGAAACAATTGCAAAGAGCAGCGGCGGTGAAGTGATTAAGGCGCAGCACAAGGAGGGAAGCCCTTATGCTGCGATGAAGATTGCAGAGAATGTGGCCGAGAGGGCAAAGGAAAGGAATGTCACAGAAGTTATTGTAAAGGTTAGGGGCACAGGCGGCAACAAGTCAAATTCACCTGGGCCAGGCAGTGAGGCTGCAATAAAGAGTTTGACAAGGGCAGGCCTGAGGATTTTGATGATTGAAAACGTTACCCCTGTGCCGCATGACGGGTGCAGGAAAAAGAAGAAGTTTAGGGGGAAAAAGAAGTAAATTAAAAAAAATTAAACCACAAAAAATAATTGAACAGGAGTTAAATTATAAAAAAAATTAAAAAGGATTAAAAAGCTAGGCAGGAGTTGAATTTATTATGGCGATTAGTGTTAAAAAGCTGGATGAAAAAGACGGCGTGGCAAGGTATTTGGTGAATGATGTAAGTCCGGTGTTCATTAATGCGGTTAGAAGAAGTGTAATGCTGCATGCGCCGTGCCTTGCTGTTGAAGATGTGTCAATATACGAAAATGGCAGCGTGATGTTTGACGAGTTTTTGGCGCACAGGCTTGGAATGCTGCCAATAAAAACAGACAAGAGCTACAAGGAAGGTGAGAGTGTCAAGCTTGTCTTGGAAAAGGAGGGGCCATGCACTGTTTACAGCAAGGATATCAAGAGCACGGACCCAAAAATAGAGGTAGTGGACAAAGACATTCCAATTACAAAGCTGTCAAAGGGCCAAAAGATTAAGGTTGAGATGCAGGCAGTGATGAATTCTGGGAAACTGCATGCAAAGTGGCAGCCTGCCATTGTCGGCTACCGGGAAGTGCCTGAGTTAGCTGTGAGCAAGGACTGTAATGGCTGCATGGAATGCGTAAAGGAATGCCCTTTAGACCTCTTAGAAATGAAGGGTAAGAAGGTTGTTTTGAAGGACCCATGCAAATGCACTTTGTGCGGTGCTTGTTCCTATGCCTGCAGCAAAGAAGCCCTCAAACTGAATTTTGACAGCAAGTCATTCATTCTTGCGATAGAGCCAATAGCCGGCTTGAGTGCAAAAGAGACGATAGCCAGCAGTGTAAAGGCATTATTGGGAAAGAGCAAGGAACTTGCAAAAGCCTTGCAAAAGGCAAAATAGAGGGAGTTGTTTGAAAAGGATTGAGCAGGGGTTCCCGAGCGGTCAAAGGGGTGGGACTTAAGTTGTATTCGTTTATGTTTTTTTAAAGGATGCATGAGAAATCCCATGGCTTAGTGCCTTCGGGGGTTCGAATCCTCCCCCCTGCACTGGTTGGGAGAAAATTGAGGTGGAAAAAAGATGAAGAGGACAGGCCCAACAAAGGAAAGGACGAAGAAGGTAATTGCTCTGCTTGAAAAAACAGGCAGGAACAGCAAGGCAGGGATTTGGATAGACCTTGCTGTTAGGCTTGCACTGCCTAGGAGGCACCGGGTTAGTGTAAACCTGTGGAAGATAGAAAGGCTTGCAAAGGTTTTTCCTGGAAAGAACTTGGTTGTGCCTGGCAAGGTTTTGGCGTTTGGGAACCTCTCGCAGAAAGCAAGCGTGATAGCGTTTGAGTTTAGCAAGGAAGCGGAAGAAAAAATTAGGAAGGCGGATGGCAAAGCGGTTTTGCTTGAGGAAGCAATAGCCGAAAAGATTGCGCCAAAAACGATGGTAATAGTAAGTTAGACGTGATTTTTATGATTCTTGTTAATGCCGAGAACAGGGTGATGGGAAGGCTTGCTTCCTTTGTTGCGAAAAAGGCGTTGGAAGGCGAGAAGATTACAATACTGAATGCAGAGAAGGCGATCATAACAGGCTCGAGGGAGAGCGCAATGGATAAGTTGCAGACAAGGCTTGGTTTGCACGGAAAAGGAAACCCTGAGAAGGGCCCACATAGCAGCAGGATGCCGGACAGGGTTTTAAGAAGGGCTGTAAGGGGCATGCTGCCATGGCGAAAGAGAAGGGGCAAACAAGCTTACAGAAGGGTGCATGTTTACATCGGCTTGCCGTCAGGGTTCTCAGACAAGGAATTTGCAAAGCTGCCGGAAAGCAAGGGAAGGGAACTTAAAAAATTTGTTGAACTTGGTGAGGTATGCAGGTTGCTTGGGGCAAAGTGGTGAAAAGAGATGCTTAAGAAGAAAAAGAAGAGGAAAACTGGCCTGAACAGCAAGGCAAAGAAGAAACAGGCTGTGGCAAGGGTTGTTGTCAGGAAGGGAAAGGGCAAGATAAAGATAAACAAACGCGATATAAGCCTTTTTGAGCCACGGTACTTGCGCAATTTTATTGAAGAGCCTTTGAAGGTTTTGCCTGAAATCGCAAAAGGGGTTGACATTGAGGGAACTGTCAAGGGCGGTGGCTTTATGGGCCAGGCCAGTGCAATAAGGAGTGCGATAGCAAAAAGCCTGGTTTTGTACAGCAAGGACAGCAAGGCAAAGCAGGCTTTGCTTAATTACGACAGGCTTTTGCTTGTCGATGACGTTAGACGTGTTGAAAGCAAAAAGCCTTTGGGAACAAAGGCAAGAAAGAAAAAGCAGAAAAGCAAAAGGTAGGGGTAAAAGTTGTTCCAAGCAAGCAGGAACAAAAGCAAGAAAGAAAAAGGCGAGGGTGAGAAAAGATGATGGTTCCAATAAGGTGCTTCAGCTGTGGGAAACAGCTTGGCGGGCTTTACGAGCAATTCAAAAAAAGGGTTGAAAAAGGGGAAAAGCCTGAAAAGGTAATGGACGACTTGGGCATAAAAAGGTATTGCTGCAGGCGAATGATTTTTTCGCAGGTTGACCTGATAGACGAGATATCAAAGTACAAGAGCTGAGCTGGTATGGAAGAAAAAGGCAAGTCAAAACATTTGGTTGAGTTGGACGAGTACCTTAAGACTGGCAGCCACATTGGAACAAAATTCAAGACCGGGGACATGAGAAGGTACATCTTCAAGCAGCGGAGAGACGGTCTGAAGGTTTTGGATGTGGAAACAATTGATAGCAGGCTAAAAATTGCAGCAAAATTTTTGGCAGGATTTGATTTGGCTGGGATAGTGACGGTTGCAAGAAAAACCTATGGCCAGCAGCCAGCAAAAATGTTTTCTGAAGCAATTGGCGGAAAAGCTATTTTGGGCAGGTTTGTGCCAGGCACCTTCACAAACCCGAATGCGAAAAAGTTTGTCGAGCCAAAGGTTGTGATTGTGACAGACCCTGAATCGGATAGGCAAGTGCTAAAAGAGGTGCAGAAGACAAAGGCACCAGTTGTAGCAATGTGCTCAACAAACAACATCCTGAGGGCAATTGATTTGGCTATACCGATTAACAACAAGGGAAGAAAAAGCATTGCCTTGGCATACTTTCTCCTTGCTAGGGAGATACTCAAAGAAAAAGGCTTACTCAAAAAAAATGAGGACTTTTCAAAGAAGCTAGAGGACTTTGAATACAAGATGAAGGAAGGGCAAGGGGAAAAGGAAAGGTCAGAGGGCAGAGGGTACAAGGGAAGAGACTACAAAGACAGGCGCGACGGCAAAAGGCGCGGTTTCAGGCGAAGGTAACTGCTCTTTTTCAAAAGAGAAATGCTTTAAATTAACTTTAGCAGACCATCTTTTTATGGCAACAAGGGAAGCAAGCGCTGCTGGCTCTTTTTATCCCGGACAGAAAGAGAAACTGCGTCAACAACTTGAGCAACTTTTCAAGGGCTTGCCCAAAGAAGAGAAAACCGAATGTGTTGTTGCACCTCATGCAGGATACCCTTACAGCGGAAAGACAGTCGCCTATTCTTTTAATGCTTTGCAGGAAAACAAGTGCTTTGTGATATTAAGCCCGAGCCACACAGGCCTGGGGCCTGAAATAAGTGTGAGTGATGCAGACGAATGGGCAACACCTATTGGGAACGTTCCAATCGACGCCAAGCTCAGGCAGAGGCTTCTTGAAAGGCTTGAAATTGAGGCCGACGATTTGGCGCACATAGAAGAGCACAGCATTGAGGTGCAGCTGCCGTTTCTGCAGTTTTTGTTCAAGGGAAGCAGCATACTGCCAATAACCATAGCTGAGCACGGACTTGAAAGACTGAAAGAGCTTGGAAAGGCCCTTTCAGAAATCGGTGGCGAATTTTCTGTGATTGCGTCAGGCGATTTCACGCACCACCAACAGCTTCAAATTGCAAGGGAAAAGGATTTTGGGGCAATTAAAAAAATAGAGGCAGTTGACGTTGAAGGCTTCTACAACGAAGTTGTGGACAAGCAGCTGAGCATCTGTGGGCTTTCTCCAATAACCGCTTTGATGCAGTACTGCAAAGAAAAGGGATTTAAGAGGGGAAAGCTTTTGCACTACGACACAAGCGCTTCTGCTTCCGGGGACGAGGCAAGCGTTGTGGGATATGCGGCAATAGGGTTCTATTAGACAGTAGCTGAATCAAAATTAGTCAAATCCCAGATAATTCCTTAACTGTAGAGGGTAAATTTAAATATAGAAGAAAGCCTATAATATATAATATATTGGCAAATTAGGTAGTTGGCATGAATAATAGAGACGTTAATTCTTTGCTGCTGAGGCTTGGCTTGACAGAATATGAGAGCAAGACGCTTGCAACCCTTTTTAAGATGGGCGAAGGAGAGGCTCCGGCGATTAGCAGGATTGCACAGGTCCCCAAAACCCGGGTTTACGACGTTTTGGACAAGCTGGTTGAAAAAAACCTTGTGATAGAGATAAGGGGCAGGCCGAAAAGGTATAGGGGCATAGAGGCAAAAAAGGGGTTTGAGACGCTTTTGCAGAAGAGGAAAGACGAGTTGCAAGACCTGCAGAGCCAGGTTTCAGGAATAAAAAACTTTCTTGCATTGGACTTGGAAAAGGAGGAGCCAGGCGAAACCGTTATGAAGGTAAAGGATAGGCATGACTTTGACAGGATTCTTGCACAGGAAATTGCAAAGGCAAAAGACAGCCTGTCCGGCTTTTCAGAGCTAACTGACAAAGACCATACCCTCCAGGAAGCCATAGGGGCTGCCAAGGAAAAAAAGGTTAACGTACGACTTATTAATGCCTACCAGAACCAGTGGCTGCAAAAAAACACGGAAATGAAACAGCTTAGCCATGGCCTGAACGCCTTCATTGTGGACGGGAAAAAGGTTATACTTGCGTTAAGCGACTTCAAGCAGGAAAAGCCAGAATACCATTTTGCAATATTCCACTGCCACAAGCCAATGGTCAATGCACTGCAGCACTACTTTGACAAATGCTGGCAGCAGGCAAAGAAATAGGGCAAGGCGCAAAAAAGCCTGCTTGGGCACTGAGGCAAATTATTTATAGTGATTCCTAACTACTAATTGGTTGAGTATGAGCATTGATCAAGATGCATACAGGTATGCGGTAAAAAATGCTGTTTTGCACAAGGGAAAGGCAGAGGCAGGCGCAATTGTTGGAAAGCTGAAGGCGCTGCATCCGGGTTTGAGCATAAAGAAGGCAATGGAGCTTTCCTTGGAGGCCGTTAAGAAAGTGAATGCGCTTGGAGAAAAGGAATTGAAGAAAGAGTTTGCCGAATTTGAAAAGCAGGGCTACGAGTTGAAGCCCAAAGAGAAAGAGGATGTCCTGCCAAGGTTGCAGTGGGCAGAAACAGGCAAGGAAAAAGTTGTCACAAGGTTTGCCCCAAACCCAAACGGGCCATTCCATTTGGGGAATGCAAGGGCTGCCATTTTGAGTAAGGAGTTTGCCAAAAGGTACAAGGGGAAATTCATTCTTCGCTTTGACGACACAGACCCAAAGGTGAAAAAGCCAATTGAGAACGCAGAGCAAATTTTCAAAGATGACCTGAATTGGCTTGGATGCAAGCCTTATGAAACGTTCTTTGCCTCTGGCAGGCTGGAAATTTACTACAATTATATGAAGACTGCCTTGCAGAAAGGCTTTGCCTACATTTGCCAGTGCGAGTCCGAGGCCTGGAGGGCATTGATTAGGGAGAAGAAGGGCTGCAAGTGCCGAAACCTAAAGCCAAAAGAGCAATTAAAGCTGTTTGAGAAAATGTTGCGCACTGAGATAAAAGAGGGAGAGGCTGTTCTCAGAATAAAGACCGATTTAGGGCACAATGACCCAAGTGTCAGGGATTGGTGGGCTGCAAAGGTTGTTGACAAGCCAGTTCACTCAAATCCAAAGGTAGTGGAAAAGCATGTTTGGCCAAGCTATAACTTCGCAAGTGCGATTGACGACCATTTGATGAAGATAACGCTGATTGTTAGGGGCCAGGAGCACGAGCAAAACAAGACCAAGCAGGAATTTTTGTACAAGCGCTTTGGATGGGCCTATCCAAGATGCTTCCATTTTGGCAGGATTAGTTTGCAGGGTGTTGTGCTGAGCACAAGCAAGATAAAGGAAGGAATTGAATCAGGCTTGTATAGCGGTTGGGATGACCCAAGACTTGGAACGATTAAGGCGTTTAGGCGAAGAGGCTTCAAGGCAGAGGCGTTGAGGCAGGCGATCCTTGATTTGGGCGTAAATCCTAATGACGCTGCCATTCAATGGAGCAAATTGATTGACTTGAACAGGAAGCTGATTGAAGCAGAAAGCCAGAGGATGGCCTTCCGTGAGGAACCCTTG
>JAUWWX010000136.1 GCA_030616665.1 archaeon
CCTGCCTGAATGGCTTGCAGGACCTGAGAGTCTAGCTGCCATAGCGCCGAAAGCGGGTCCATCGCAAGAAATAGCGGGTTTTACTATTTAAACCTTTTTTCTTTGAAGTCTTTTCATTCCGGGAATCTCAACGCTGCTGTAGTCAACAAAAAGCCCTGTTTCCTTCAAGGCCTTTCTCATTGCATAAACCTTGCAGAACCCAATTAGTTCTTTCTGCTCATTCTTCTGCAGCTCAGGCTTTGTGCAAATTTCCTTTATGACTGAATTGACCTTTCTGCTGCCTACCTCAGCAATTGCCTTTGCAACATTCTCCTTGCCTTTGACCAGTTCCAATTCGGCGATTGCTGCGTCAACCCTATCCAGGTCAACAAACTTCCTCAAATTTTCCTCTACTTTCCTGTCAATCCCTGTTTCCAAAGAAGCAAGAAATTCCATCACTGTCCTCGGGTCAGTGGTAGGCTCTATCTTCAGCTTCCTTATGGCCTTCCAATCGCTGTAGTTTGCAATGAATTGAATTGTTTCATCCATTTTTCCACCAAAAATATGCTTAAACCGGTTTTTAACCCTTGCCCTTCCAAGCCAATCAGAACATTTTTTTTGAGCCAAAATGCTCTTAAATTCTTCTCACAATTATTAAAACAAGGGATTTGCTTAATGAGGGAAGACATCAGGAAAACCAGCAGCCTTTGCCCTGAATGCCTTAAAGTGCTTCCTGCAGCAGTCTTTGCGGAAAACGGAAAGGTCTTCATTGAAAAAAGCTGCCCAAAGCACGGCTACTTCAAGGAGCTTTACTGGGGCAGCTACAAGATGTACAAAAAGGCAGAAAAGTTTGCCGCAAAGGGCAGGGGCCTGCTCAACCCAAATTTTGAGGGCAAGCCAGACTGCCCAAGGACCTGTGGCCTGTGTAGTCTGCACAAGACAAACAGCACCCTCACAAACATCGTTTTGACAAACAGGTGCGACCTAAACTGCTGGTACTGCTTCTTCTACGCTGGCAAGACAGGCTATGTCTACGAGCCCTCAAGGCAGCAGATAAGGGACATGCTCAAAAAAATCAGGGAAGAAAAGCCAATTCCAGGAAACGCGGTGCAGCTTACAGGCGGAGAGCCTTTGTTAAGGAAAGACCTGCTTGACATAATCCAGGACATCAAGACATTGGGATTTGACCACGTGCAGCTGAACACAAACGGAATAAGGTTAGCCCTAGACCCAAAGCTTGCCGCTAGGATAAGGCACGCAGGTTGCAACAACCTTTACCTGAGCTTTGACGGTGTAACTCCAAAGACAAACCCAAAGAACCATTTTGAGATTCCTCTCATCCTTGACAACTGCCGGGAGGCAGGCCTTGGCATTGTGCTTGTCCCGACAATAATAAACTCGGTCAACGACCACGAGGCAGGCAACATCCTGTGCTTTGGTTTTGAAAACATTGACATAATCAGGGCAGTCAACTACCAGCCTGTTTCGCTTGTTGGAAAAATGCCGAGGAGTGAAAGGGAAAAGTACAGGATAACGATTCCTGACGTAATCGCAAAAATAGAGGAGCAGACAAATGCCCAGGTAACCAGCGAAGACTTCTTTCCTGTTCCGACAGCTGTTCCAATCGCGCAGTTTGTCGAGCACCTGAGAAACAAGCCGCAGTACGAGCTATCAACTCACTTTGCCTGCGGAATGGCAACCTATCTCTTCAAGGACGGCAACAAAATGATGCCAATAACAAGGTTTTTGGATGTTGAGGGCTTTGTCGAGTTTTTGAACGAGCAGGGAGCCGAGTTGAAGAACGGGGCAAGCAAGTACCTTGTTGGAGCAAGAGGCATATTCAAGATTAACAGTTTCGTCGACAAGGAAAAGTCCCCAAAAGGCCTAAATTTTGCAAAGCTTTTGTTTGAGGTGCTTGTAATGCACAACTATAAGGCATTGTCAGTGTTCCACCATAGGAGCCTGTTTATTGGAATGATGCACTTCATGGACCTGTACAACTACGACATCCAAAGAGTGCAAAACTGTGCGATCCATTATGCAACGCCAAGCAAGAAAAGCCCCATAGTTCCGTTCTGCGCATTCAATGTTGTACCGCAATTTTACAGGGACAAAATCCAAAAAGAGTTCGGCACCCCTATCAAAAATTGGGAGAAGGAAAACCAGAGGAAATTGAAGGAAGAGTTCTACAGAAGGGACAAAATCTCGCTAAGGAACGAGCTATACGAAAAAGCCTACGCAAGCTTCAAGCAAAGGTGAATCCAAAAAGGCTGCCGAGAAAACCGGAAAAGAAACAAATTGACAGGGCCGCCAACCAAAACAGCACGCGTAAAATGAGGCGCATTAGGTCCAAAAAACCGCAGAGAAAAATTTACGCCTGCCCCTATGGTCGAATTACCCAGATGACCGTGAGCAAGTCATTGCATAAACCGTTAAAAGAATTTCTTCAAAAACACTTCAGTCTTTATTCAGCAGTCAAAAAACAAAACGGTGTTCCTATATATAAAATCACAATTTATGGTAACAAGCAGCTTAGAAAGTGGATGCGATTAATTGGCTTCTCAAATGAGAGGCATCTATGCAAAATAAGAAAACTTTTGAAGCCCTCGGTGGGATTTGAACCCACGACCTCGAGTTTACAAAACTCGCGCTCTAAACCAGCTGAGCTACGAGGGCCTGCACTTAATTAAATATTTCTGTTCCAATAACCATTAAAAATCATTTCACTTTTGAATTCTTTCCAAGCAGCCTTTTGTCAACCAGCTCCATTTTCTCCCTTGCTTCAGCAAGATTTGCCTTTGTGTCCTTGCAGCCGTCCTGCAAAAGCATGCTTACCTGCGCATGGATTCTTGTTCCCCTAAAGGCATCAAATGCAAGGTTTGCCTCGTGGTAGCAGCAGACGCCAACCGTTGCAGCAGGCTTGTGCTTGCCTATAAG
>JAUWWX010000008.1 GCA_030616665.1 archaeon
AAGCGTTTCAACAGAACACACAGCACTCGGCGCAAGAGGACACAAATGGGGCTACAAGTTCAAGCTGCCGAACCAAGAATTCAAAGCAGGCGCACTAATAGAGGCAACAAGCAGAATCACCATCCTGGACGCAGGCAAAGGAAAAATGAAAACAGACTTCACAATAATCAGCTTTGAAGACGTCCTAGAATACGGCTTTGCGGTTGAAACAACAAAAATAGACAAAAAAACAGCAATAATCTCAATAACAAGGGATTATGAAAGCGAAAACATTCAGCCAAACGAATGGGTCTACATAGACCCAACCTCAACACTCGTAACAGAAGTAGTTAGCACAGAAAGCACAGGCGTCTCTAACTACCCTGTGATTGCTGTTGACGACACAAACATATACATAGCATGGCACGATGACACAGACTATGGCGGAGCAGGAACAGACTATGACATTTTCTTCAAAACAAGGGCAAAAACAGGAAGCTGGGGAACAAACACAGAGGTTGTAAGCACAGAAAGCACAGCCGTCTCTTACTTCCCTGCGATTGCTGTTGACGACGCAAACATATACATAGTGTGGGGGGATCACACAGACTACGGTGGAGCAGGAACAGACCGGGACATTTTCTTCAAAACAAGGGCAAAAGACGCTGCTTTAGGAAGCAATGACATAAACTGGGCTTCTTTAACAGAAGTGGTAAGCACAGAAAGCACAGCCTCCTCTTCCAGATCTGGGATTGCTGTTGACGATGCAAACATACACATAGCATGGCAAGATTGGACAGACTACGGTGCAGCAGGAGCAGACGCCGACATTTTCTTCAAAACAAGGGCAAAAACAGGCAGCTGGGAAACAAACACAGAAGTGGTAAGCACAGAAAGCACAGGCAACTCTTACAACCCTGTGAGTGCTGTTGACGATGCAAACATATACATAGCATGGTACGATGACACAGACTACGGTGGAGCAGGAACAGACAACGACATTTTCTTCAAAACAAGGGCAAAAACAGGAAGCTGGGAAACAAACACAGAAGTGGTAAGCACAGAAAGCACAAGCAGCTCTAACGCTCCTGGGATTGCTGTTGATGACACAAACATTTACATAGCATGGCATGATAGCACAGACTACGGTGGAGCAGGAACAGCAGACTACGACATTTTCTTCAAAACAAAAGCGAAAGACGCTGCCTTGGGAAGCAACGACATAAACTGGGCAAGCACAACACAAGTAGTAAGCACAGAAAGCACAGGCCAGTCTTACAACCCTGATTTGAATGTTTACGGCGGGACAGTGTACATTACTTGGTATGATGCAACTGATTTTAATGGAACAGACCAGGACATTGTTTTCAGGTCTTTTACTCTGCCAACACTGCCAAGCGTTTCCTTGACGCAAACGCCTTCCGATGGCGCTACGCTGCCGGGAGACGAAACAGTAACGCTTGCTGCAACCGTTGAAACAGAGGCTGCTTCAGTAAGCGACGTAAATTTTTACGCTGTCTCGTATCCTGGCTCCTACATCACAGGCTACTTTATTTGCTCTGATTCCGATGGAAGCTCGCCATACAGCTGCAGCGGTGGCATTTCAAATCTTTCCGAAGGATTTTATAAGATAAAGGCAATTGCTTCGGACAGCGATGGAGACAAGGGGGAAGCGGTTGACAGCAACTGGTTCTACGTTGACAGCAACGCTGCCCTGCACATATACACCTTCTTAAACATGAGCGGCGGACACGCTTACGAGGACGGGGACACAGAGCTACCACTACAGCAGCTGGAATTGGATGCAAATGGCGCGGTTGACATTAGCGACATAAACTTCAGTGATGACATAAGAAACGATTTTGCTACAGGAGAAGACGAAGAGTATGAGATCCACCAATTCATTTTCCACATAACGGAAAACAAAAGCAATATCACTGACCTGATATTCTTGCATGAAGGATATGCTTACACAGACGGAACCGGTGGACTGTATTTGTATGTTTGGGACAACAACGACAACCACTACGCCAGGATTGACAAAGACAACACAAACGAAGACTCCGACTACGAGTCAATCAGGTCAATCACAATCCTTGGAAGCGACATCGACATAAACAACTACGTAAATGACACCAACGACATTTACCTGATTGCAGAATCAAAGGCAGCCACTCCTCCTTGCTTTTTAAAAGGCAGCAAAATACTAATGGCTGACGGGAGCCGAAAAAACATTGAAGAAATAAAGGCAGGGGATATTGTAAAGAGCTGGGATGCGAAAAAACTTGTTGACGCAAAAGTAACCGAGACCTTCAAGCACCCAAAAGAAGTGGCAATGGATTACTATTTGATTATTAACAACAAAATGCGAGTAACCCCAAACCACCCAGTTTATTTAAATGGAAAGTGGCAGGAAATTGGGAGCGCCGCTGTTGGAGACCTTTTGCAAAACGAAAAAGGAGAAAAAGTAAGAATTAATTCAATAGAAAAAGTGTTTGAAAAAGTTGAAACCTACAATTTGGAAATTGGAAACAGCTGTAGCCAAGGAACACACAACTATTTTGCGGAAGGCATTCTGGTCCACAACAAAAAATGCGCCTACCTCTTTAGCAAAAAAGACGGCAAAGAATACTTTGAAGACGTTACGTTGGGTGTCCATGAGATACCGGGGGATGTAAGTTCAAAACAACTAAATGACAGAATCTTCAAGGAAAATGACGGATATTCCTACCTGAACCTTGAACATGAAACAAATGAATTTAAACTAGTCATTCCGCCGCACGAGATTGACTACATTGATTTTGTGCAACTTAAAGTGATTGACACTCTGGATGTTAGCTCTCTTCCCATACTACAAAAGATTCTCCATTTCTTTGGCTTGCTGGAATTAGAAAAAGAAAAAATCTATGACCTTAGATTGGCTAGCTCCTCACAAGGATATGAATTGCTCAAAGAACCTGACAACCGACACTTTATCCTAGACGGCCAGCACAATTACCCAACTTCAATAGACTTAAAGTTTGAAGAACTACCAAAAAAAGACCAAGGATACAAGAGAAAAACCCAGTTTGGTGAAAAAGGATATTATGAGGCATTCCCAGGCAGCGCAATATGGTATGATTTTCCCCCATTCAACCAACCAAAGTGGAGAAAATGGCTGGACACAAACAACAACTACCAAAAACTAGCTGCAATCATTGAGAGGGAAAAAGAAAAGTACAAGAAACTATACCAAGAAACGCCCATTGCAAAAGAAAAAAAACACAGCACAATCTACACCGACTTCGTGAAACTGGAGGTAATACAAGGCATAACAGGCGTGGACGCAAACGTCACAAAAATTGACAGCAACCCAGACAATCAAGCATTGCCCTCTTTCTCCTACGCTGTAGACGGCAATTTGACAATTGACTTCAATGTCCTGGATGCGGAAAACGACAGGCTGCGCCTGGACATGAATTACAGCACAACAAACACAGAGGGAAGCGGAACAGTAATAATACAAGACCTCAACCTGACAACAGAGGTATGCGCATCACAAAAATGGGACGACAATGTAAGCATGTGCAGCTGGGACTGGAACATTTCAAGCATCCTTGTAACAGACAACAGGTATTATATATTAATAAAAGTCAAGAAAGGAAAAGACCCAACACACTACGACTTCAACACATCAGGCAACAACTTTTTGGTAGACAACTACTCAAGCTGCAGCGGCCCGGCCAGCGGCAACTGGAACATTGTCGGCGGAGACGTCTGCACGCTGAGCACGGATTGCAGTATGAGTGTCGGCAACCTGCACATTGTTGACGGCAGCCTTACTGTTGTTGACGGCGCAACCTTGATGATTCCCTCCGGCTACAAGGCAATTATTGACAAGGCAAGCGGCAGCAGCCTGGTGGTTGAAAAAGGCGGAAAGATTGTGATAGAGAGAGTGGTTATAAGAGTGACACGACCTAACGGAGGAGAGACTTTGACTGCTGGCATGCTGTACGCCGGTTATATAACTTGGACTGCCACAGGATGGGATGGAGACACTGTAGACATAGAATATTCAAGTGATGCAGGAGAGAATTGGAATCCTGCTACGGTAGGTGCCTCTAGCTGCACTGCCGGCTATTGCTCGGCAAACTGGACTACTCCAGCTGGTCCACCAACAAGCAATTACCTGATAAAGGTAACCAAGTCGGATGATGCGAGTGTGACTGACACAAGTGACGACACGTTTACAATAGAAGCGCCACCACCGTGTTTTACCGGCGAAACACCTATTTTGATGGCCGACGGCTCAACGAAAAGAATTAGCGACATTGCGGTTGGGGACAAGGTTCTATCCTGGGACTTCGGCAAAAACAGGACAGAAGCCGCTATGGTCAAAGCTACCATGTCTGGCTTGAACGACGACCTCTACTGGGTTAATGATGAGATTCATGTTACTGCAGAGCACCTCTTCTGGACAAGGGAAGCAGGCTGGGCAGCAATTAACCCAAACCAAACCCAAACAATATACAAGTGGACGCCCAACCAGCTAAGAGAAGGACAACACCTGCTGCAAAGCAACGGCACCTACGTCAGGATAAATAGTATAAAAGCAAGCAACGCCGGCACAAAAGCCACATTCAACCTATCCAAAATAGAGAAATACAACAACTTCTTCGCTGCAGGAGTTTTAGTAAGAGACAGAACCCCTGTTGGGGAACAAAAAAATAGTGCCATGCAAAATTTGGAAGCGGACAACAAGCTAACAGCAGACACCAATTACAGCAACGCAAAAGAGGAAACAAAACCCAGGCTGTTCTGGGAAAGACTGCCTGGAAAGTTTGACAGCGGAAAGCTGGTGATAACAAAATGAGGCCAAAAAGAGTGAACAATGACTGGAATGCAAAGGCGAAGAAAAAGCATTATTGCACTTATTTGATTGCATTAATTGCATTCAAAATGAGAAAAATTGGAGGTGAAAAAGCAAAATGGAAAGCACAAGCCACAGAACGGGCATTGCAGACGCAGTAAAGAAGAAAATTGAAGCGGTGGTCTGCAAAAGCACAGTGAAAGAGAGGGTGCCCAGGACAGGCGAAAAAGTGCTTTCCGAGGCAAGGAAGAATAAACCCCTGTTATGTATAAACCATATACATAATTTGAGGGTTGTTGCATTTGCAGGCTTCTTCCTGCTCTTCCTGGCACTGCTGCCAGCAGCAAGCGCAGTCCCAGAAATCTTCAACGTGCAAGGCAGGCTCACAAACGACGCCAACGTGGTTGTAACAGGCAGCTACGACTTCAAATTCTACATCTATGATGCGTTAACAGGCGGAAACCTGCTGTGGAGCGAAACACACAACAACCAGGCAGTAAGCAACGGGCTATTCAACACCATAATCGGGGACACAAACACGGCAAAAACATTCAACCAAATAGACTTCAACACAACCAAATGGCTCGCAATAGAAGTGGAAGGCGAAACCCAAAGCCCGAGAATAAAAATGGCCTCAATCGGAACAGCGATGAGGACACAAATTGCCAATGACCTAAACAGCACAGGCGACGCCAACACAGTCAACATCGGCATTAGCGGAAACGCATTCATAGGCAACCTATTCGCAGAAAGCGTAACACACACAGGCGACAGCAACTTCACAAACATAGGAATTTCAGGAATTTTGTTTGGAGACAATTCAGGCAAGCTGATAATTGGAACTGATGTAAACACCGGAGTATATGACTTCAACAGCCGAGGAGTAATACAAGGGCTTAAATTCAAGTCAGCAGACGCAAACTCAGCATTCGGAACAAACGCAGTAGCACTGGGAAAAGGAACAACAGCAAGCGGAATCTACAGCATGGCAACGGGAAGAGACACAACAGCAAGCGGAATCTACAGCATGGCAATGGGATACGACACAACAGCAAGCGGAAGATACAGCACGGCAATGGGAAACGACACAACAGCAAGCGGAAGATACAGCACGGCAATGGGACACCATTCAACAGCAAGCGGCGAAGTAAGCATAGCAATGGGAAGCTCAGCAATAGCAAGCAACGACTACAGCACGGCAATTGGATACGGCGCAATAGCAAGCGGATATGGAAGCATGGCAATAGGAGGCAGCACAATAGCAAGCAACAACTACAGCACGGCAATGGGAAACGCAACAAGAGCAAGCGGACAATACAGCATAGCAATGGGACGCTATTCAAAAGCAGCAGGCCGAGGAAGCCTTGCAGTAGGATACGGAGGCGCAGGACCCAACTCATCCCAATTCGCACTAGGCAGAGGAGCAAGAGCACTAGGATACAGCGACAAAAACATGATAGCAGGCAACGAAGAAGCAGACAAAGGATCAATAGCACTAGGATACAACGCAAGAGCGCTTGGAATCGCAAGCATTGCACTCGGAAAAGATGTAAACGCATTAGGACAGGCAAGCATAACACTAGGAGAAGGCCTGACAAACTACAAAGCAAACTCTGTTCTGGTAGCAGACCTCAACGTGGCAGACGGAAACATTACCCTTACAGGCAATTATCAACCCCTCCAAATTTACCATGTGGACACAAATTGGGTAATAGAGTTTGAAGAAGCCGATACTGATAACATGGGAGTTATATTTAGCTTAGGCGCTGAAGAATTGTTAAGACTTGGCACAGCTGCAGGCAGCAATGCTGGTGTGGCAATTGGAATAAACACAACAGCAAGCGGAGTAATAAGCACAGCAATGGGAAGATACACAACAGCAAGCGGAAGCTACAGCACGGCAATGGGACGCGACACAACAGCAAGCGGAGACTACAGCACAGCAATGGGATACAACACAACAACAAGCGGATACGCAAGCACGGCAATGGGAACCTATTCAAGAGCAGCCGGTCAGAGAGCAATTGCTGGCGGCTACGGCTGGGCCAACAAAGGGCCATTCGCAATAGGCGACGGAGCAATCGCACTAGGATACAGTGACGGAAACTTCGTAGCAGGCAACGAACGAGCACACTACGGAGCAATCGCACTAGGATACAACGCAATAGCAAAAGAAAAAGCAGCAATAGCAATAGGATACAACGCAGGAAGCTTTGCACAAGCAGCAGTAACACTAGGCCAGGACCTAAACAACTACAACGCCAACAGCGTGCTAGTCCAAGACCTAAACGTACTAGGAGACGCAAACTTCATGGACGACGTGACCATAAACGGCACGCTTTACGGAGGCTCGGCCTTGAATATTGGCTCTGACGTCAACATCTCAATTGGTAGCAACCACGGCGTAAGCATTGCAAGCGACGCAAACAGGATGTGCTTCCCAAGCGACAGCTGTGAGATGTACATTGACTACAACGGAACAGCGTTTGTCTTCGGAAGCGGGTGAAGGAATGATTTGAAACAGCAGGAAGGAAATAAATGGTTAATGGAGGAAAAAATGAGTTGGGGGGGATTTTGAATGAAAGTGGAAATTGATATGAGCAGGGGAAAAATCGCCATGGTTTTGATAATAGGCATCATAGGCCTTGTAATAGGCTATGGCCTGGGCTTGGCGACTGCTCCAAGCGTTGGCTTGGGCACAGGCGGAGGAATAGGCTACCTGAGCAGTGCAGACCTGAACAGGGAGGACATCCAGGCAAGCATTCTGCTGTCAAGGTTCTGCGAGGGCCTTGGCCTGCAAAGCTCGGTGTACTGGCAGCAGGACGCCGAGGGAAACGTGTTTGGCACGCCAATCTGCCTCGCACCACAGCAGTAAAAAAGGGGAAAGATGCTTTGGTAAAAAGGAAAGGCAAAAAAAGGAAAGAATAAAGGTGCTGGAGGGGGTGCCCGAAATTGGAAAGGAAGCAGGGAGAAGGCGCAAAAAGAGGGGAAAGAAAGTGGTTTTTGGAATGAAAAAAGGGTTGGTTTGCATTTGCTTGGAAGAAGGGGTTTTGGAATGAAAAGAGAGAGGCTGGTTTGCGTTGCCTTGGGAGAGGCTGGAGGAAGTGGCTTGAAATGAAGTGGTTGGTTGCACTGGTTTTGCTGCTTTCGCTGCCCTGCGCGTTCTCCTACGAGGTTGATGACGCGTTTGCCCAGGTCGGTGTGGGAGGAGGCTTGTCCTCTTCGGCTTCTTACTGGCTGGTAAGCGCAATTGAACAGGTTGCCGTTGGCGAGCTTGCCTCAAGCAGCTACCATGCATGGCTTGGGTGGATTTACAGCGTTGACGCAAACAAGCCTTTTGTTTTTGACATTTATCCCCCAGACGGCGGAGGCGCCGAGGTGGGCGTGCAAACTGTCAGCTTTTCCCTTGACGATGAATGGATTGGAATTGAGCTCGACAAGACAATCGTTTACCTTGACAAAGAGCAAAGCCTGGCATTCAGCGCAAGCAGCGACTGCATTGCAAGCGGAATAGGGTATCATTGCACTTACACCGAAACAGACCTGGTTGAGGGAAAGGACTATAATATAACGATCAGGACGCTTGACTTTGCCGGAAACGAGGCAACCGGCACCAGTATTTTCAGTTA
Organism: archaeon; assembly: GCA_030616665.1. Lineage (GTDB taxonomy): Archaea > Iainarchaeota > Iainarchaeia > Iainarchaeales > JAFCCL01. Next base: position 8,458 of record JAUWWX010000008.1, read on the forward strand.
CACGCATGCCACGCCTGCTGGCCCAGGCCCTGGAAGCACAACCGAAACCCCGATGTCCAGGCCAAGCGGAGGGGGCGCAGCGCCAGAGCACCTGCCGCCGCCCGAGGCTGTCCCCTGCTCAAGTGATGCGGACTGTGAAACAGGTTACAGGTGCGTTAGCGGAAAGTGCGCAAAGTTTTTTGACGTAAAGATTTTGAGGGCAGATACTCCGATTAAGGCAGGCGAGCAGTTTGACTTTACATACCTTTTGGGAAACCCGTTTGGAAAGCCTATTGACGCAGAGGTAGAGTACTGGCTTGAAAAGGACGGCAAAAAGGTTGTGGAGGGAAGGGAGGTTGTTTTTGTTGGGGCAGGAGAAGAAGCCCAATTTGAGTCAAACCTGTTGCTGTTGGAAGACATGCTTGGAAAGCACAAGTTTACTGTGCAACTCATCCACGAGGGAACAAAGGTCTTTGCAACAAAGGACGTTGAGATCAAGACAAGCGTGCCACTAACCCTTGACTTGCATATTTCCAGGCTTCCGGAGGAAATAAGCTTCCAGCCATTCACGATTGAGGTACTTCTCGGCACAAACTTTGATGAGAGAATACAGGTCAGGCTGAACAAGGTGATTATGAGGGGGAATGAAATCCTGTGGAAAAGCGACAAACACGTTTCAGTTGAGGTTTCAAGGAGAATCGTCCAAAGGCTTCCGGTACTGCAGCCAGGCGAATACAGGCTCACAATCACTGCTACAAGCGGCGAAGCAACAACAAGCATCATCAGAAGCTTTAACGTAAAGACAAGGGTTTTTGCAGGGCCAAGCATAAGCGACATAATCCAGGAAAAGGCGGTGAGGTTTTCAATTGTTGCCCTGCTTCTCATAATTGCCGCCATCCTCGCATGGCACTACCTAGTAGTTGTAAGGTTTATTTCGCCGCTGCATCCTGCCAGGGTCAGAATAAAGTTTGTTTACTTCAGCGTTTTTGCCATCGCATTCTTTGTACTGCTTGGCTTCACTGCCTACCTCCTCGCAGACCTCTTGCGGGAGTTCGCCTTGAACGAGCTGTATGGCTTGATGGAGTCAAGCTACGGCGTTGCCGCACAGCAGCTGGCAGCCGACGCCCTAAATTATGCCCTGTCAACCAGCTATGGCCGGCAGGCAGCAGCCCTTGCCCAGTCAATTGGGTTGTTCCCCCTTGGCTGATGGAACAGCCTGCGAAACAGACACGGGTTTGCGTAAAGGGGAGATGCGAGAAATTCAAAAATGCAGGGCTGCTGTTCACGCTTGGCGCTGTGATTATTGCCATAGTGCTTCTCTCTTCCCTGCTGCTGTACAAAGCAAGGAAGAGGGGTTGAGAAGGCAGCGGTCTTTTGAACTCTTTTTTCCTCCAAAGCCAGGGCTTGTTCAAGCATTTTCCCAAGCCTCGTCTTCCCTGTTGTCCCAGAGTTCCTTCATTTTTTCCTGTTGTATTTTATGCAAGAACTCATCATACTGGTTTTTCATGATAGTGGTAACATCAGACATATAAATCACATATAATTAGTATAATTAGTTAATTATCTACTGCTTTATTTTTTCGGGGTAAGCAAAATAGCCCCTGGGGGAGGGGCATTAGCTATAAGTTAATAGCTCATAGAAGGTTCAAGCATTTGCCAAGCATTTAAACAAGCCATAAACAGCATCACGGAAGGTTCTTGTCAACAGTTACCATTGCCCTTGGGGCATACCTAGCGTGCTCTGAACCAGCAATCGTCACACTGTCTGTTGAAAACATCGCAAACTTGAACCTCTCACCAAACTCATTGTTACCCATTGGCACAGTTGGGCTGGGGGTATTTGCGCCAATTGATGTAGCGATATTGACGGAAATATAAGCCAGTGTCTCAACGCCTTCCACATACATAAGAGCACTAAGTGTAAGCAGGGCGCTGCTTGGGTTCTTCTCCATCACATAAATTGTAAAGGGAACTGCTTTTACTGTAAGGCCGCCTTTTTCCTGCTGGTATTCAAGGACTCTTTCAGGCATGTCGTAGTAGTACTCGACTGCTGCTGTTATTACCGTTTCCTCTCCTTCAACGCTTGCTTGGTCAAATTCCAGGGCGAAGGTGCATTCACTCATGTTTGGGTTGTCAAGGCAGTCGTATTCTGCGTCGGTGCTGAAGCTTGAGGCCAATGTTCTTCTGAAGCCGGTTCCTGTTTCAAGGAAGCTTATGTTCATGCTGTTTGAACTCACGCTGTTATTCCCTTTTACTCTAAACAGTGCTCCTTGTGCAATCTTTACCTCTTCAAATTGGAATTCAGTGCCGTTGTAGACAATGCTCGCCTGCCCAAAGATGCCATCAAAGCCTATGTCGTAGAACGGGGTGATGATTATGGCTTGGCCTGTTGCGTTCTGCAGTACCAGTACAAGGTTGTCGCCTTCTGCTCCGATGCCTTTGCATATTAGTGTGAGGAATGTTGTGCAAGTGTTTGTGTTAATGCCTCCGCCTGCGGCAAAGACTAGCACGCCTATGAGTGTGGCAATCAGGACAAGGGCCCAGCCATATGTGAGAAGATACTCTAAACTGCTTTGCGCAATTTGCCTTTTTCTTTTGGGCATCAATTTACATTTTTGTCTTTACTGATTAATAAATCCGCTCTTTGCCTAAAACAGGCCAAAAAACCCTTTCTCCCGCCAAAAACCCCGTTCCTTCTTTTACCCCTCCCCAAAAAAAAAATCCAATTCTGCCAAAAAACAAGGAATAAATACTGGCTTGACCTCTTTTATTGTGAAAATGCTTTCAAAGAAAGCCCTAAAAACGAACGCAACCGCTTTAAGCCCCAGGAGGGTTATTAACCCAAATCAATACGAAGAAAAGGGCTTTTTACCACTCTAATCTGTCCCTGATTTTAATGCCCTTGGCTTTTCCTGCCGGCAGTTCCACAAAGAACTTGCTTGGCTTTTGGGGGGAATAGCCCAGGGAAAAGGGCTGCAGGTTTTTTGCGATATCAATTACTTTTTTGCCCTTGTCAAGGTAGACCACGTCAATCGGGAAGAAAACGAACAGCATGTGGATTGTTGCGTTGGCAATGCTTTCTCTTGGCAGGCAGAAAACCAGGGCGTGGTTGAATTTTGCTGGGTCCTCGAACATCAGGCCCTTGAGTCTCTGCCAGTGTGTTTCCGCAATTATGATGCGGGACATTATCTTTTTGCCTGTTGTCTTGTTGAAAAGCACGGGGAAAACAAGCCCTTTGGGTTATTCAGCTTTCTTTAATCAGCTTCAGGGACGGCACCTTTATTTCCTCAAGAATCTTCCTTGTCCTGCTAGGCGAAAATGTCTTGCCCTCAAGCCTGATCTTTTGGCCAAGCTGGTCCAGTTCCCTCATTCTCTCCTTGAGGTCTTTGACTATTTCAATCATTCTTTTCCTCTTTGCTTCGTTGAGCGCTTCTGGCATAGCAAAAAACCAGATATATTAACGCTCTCTGTGTTTAAAAAATTTCCTCTAGGGCTTTCCGGGTTTAAAAAAATTCTTTCTGGCTTTCCTGGCTAAAAAAAATTCTTTCTGGCTTTCCTGGTTTAAAAAATTTCCTAAGTCAGGGAAAAAGGGAAATTGTTACATTCATCGAAGCGTTGAAATGGCATAGTAATTTTTTTAAAGCTGTTCAGCGTTTTAGATACTAGAAAAGGCTTTAAAGCAATTTTTTTCTTGGTTGAAATGAAGGCAAAAACCCTTGAATCCATTGCATTCATTCCTGACGGGAACAGGCGCTTTGCAGGAGAGGCAGGCGTGAGTTTTTTGCAGGCATACAGGCTTGGCACGCAGAAGGCCTGGGATGTAATGCACTGGCTTGAAGACTATGACAGCATCAAATCAGGCACTTTTTGGATGCTTTCGCTTGAAAACATGCGGAAGAGAAGGGCCGAGCTTGGGCTGCTTTTCAAGATTTTTGACATGGAATTGAAAAGGGTTAAGAGCAGTGGCTACTTTGAGGCAAACCAGGTAAGGCTAAGGTTTTTTGGCAGGCTTGAAATGCTTCCAAGAAAATTGCTTGAAAAGGTAAGGGAAGCAGAAGAATTTACCCGGGATTTCAAGGCAAGGACGATTAACCTTGCCTTGGGATACAGCGGCAGGGCAGAGATTGTTGATGCTGCCAAAAAGCTTGCTTTGGATGCAAAGCACGGCTGGCTTGACTTGAGCAAGGTGGATGAGAAAGTCTTTGCCAAATACCTTTACTCTGACATTGAAGAGCCTGACCTGGTGATAAGGACAAGCGGAACCAAAAGAATGTCCGGGTTTTTGCCATACCAGAGTGCGTACAGCGAATTGTACTTTTGCCAGCACTACTGGTCACAATTCACAAAGCAGGACCTGGCTGAAGCAGTCCTGGATTACGAGGCAAGGCAGAGGAATTTCGGCAAATAAGCTTTTTTTCGGGCAGAGAAAATGGGCTGGGAAAAAATCCTTGGCATCGGCATTGTGCTTTACCTTGCAATTGCTTTGCCGCTGCATGCATTGAACGAGCAGTCTGTTCTGGAATGCGAAGAAGCCTGCAGCAAAGAGGGGTTTAACGTCGTGATAAGAGCAACAGGCACTGTGAACTGAATAGAATGCAGGTGCCTTAACTCCTACGGCAGGGGAGAAAAGCGCGTTTTAATCAGCAAGCAGGCCTGAAATTTGAGGCTTTTTAATATTTATTTGTTTTATAAATTAATATAGGGAAACTCAGGAATGCCAAAGCCCCGTCTTCTAGTGGCCAAGGATACCAGGCCCTGGACCTGGAGACCGGAGTTCGAATCT
>JAUWWX010000033.1 GCA_030616665.1 archaeon
AAAGCTTGCTGAAGGAAAAGCCAAGGTGCTTTGCTTTGACAAAAAGCAGGAAATCGGCGTTCCAAAGAGGTGCGCTGAGGGCTTTGGCCTTGCCTGGATACAAAGGCTTGGCTTGCAACCAGACAAGAGCTGGTGTGTTCACTCAATCCAGGGCGTAGCACTATACTCGCCCTCCCTCAAAAGCGTTGAAATAGACTTCAAAAAGGTTTCAGGTTATGTGCTTGAACGCAGGGTCTTTGAAAAGGTGCTTGCCAGGCAGGCAGCGGAAAAGGGAGCCGTGATTAAGACAAAGTGCTATGCCCATTCCTTTGAGAGAAGCAGGAACAGGGTAATTGTCTCCTGCACAGAGCAGGGCCAGGAAACCCAGTATGCTGCTCCCCTCATCATTGCTGCAGACGGAACTGAAAGCCTTGCAGCAAGAAAACTTGGTCTGGACACCGCAATTTCCCTAAACGACATTGACTCAGGCTACCAGTACGAAATGGTCAACATCTCGTTTGAAAATCCCAATTTCATAAACCTTTTCTTTGGCAAGAACATTGCAAACAGGGGATACTGCTGGATTTTCCCCAAGGGCAAAAACCATGCAAACGTCGGCGTTGGCATTGTTGGCTCTGAGGAGAAAACAGCCAAAGAATACCTTGACCGCTTTGTAGAAGCGCACCCTGGCTTGAAAACGGAAGCATAATCGAGGTAAACGCCGGCACAGTGCCTGTAGGCGGCTTTTTGGAGGAGATGACAGCAGACAACCTTTTGGTTTGTGGGGATGCAGCCCACCAGGTAAACCCAATCCACGGAGGAGGCATTGGAATTGCAATGGAGGCTGCAAGCATGGCGGCAGACGTTGCGCTAAAAGCCCTTGCCAAAAAGGATTTCTCCCGGGAATTCCTAAAACAGTACAATTCCATTTGGTATGGGAAAAGGGGCAACAAGCTCAAAAAGCTGTTAAAGCAGAGGCATATGATGGAAGAGTTAACCGATGAAAACTTTGAGGTTCTTGCAAACGCCATTTCAGGGCCTGACATAATGATAATGACAGAGGGCGACCTTGTTGGCTCAGCAAAAATGTTTACAAAGAAGCTTGTAAGGCACCCAAAGCTGTTGAAGATAATGCTCAAGTACTTGAGATAAGGTTTGAATGCTTCAGTCAGCGTTTTTTTTGGCTTGTAGGCAGCCGGCCAGTTGTTTTTCCTGCTGTCAAATCGCACACTTTTAAAGCAGTTTCTGCCTAAATTTTTCTTGGTTGCTATGCACATCCCAAACATTTCCCTGGCTTACCTCATTGCAGAGCTTAGCCCAGTAGTTGAGGACAGCATCCTGAGGAAAGTGCAGGAGCTTGAAAACGGCTGGCTCAAATTCAGGATGCAGACAAGGCAAGGCACAAAGGACCTAATCGCGACGCCGGACGCACTCTTCTTAACAGGCTACAGCATGCCTGCAAAGCAGACAACCTCGGGTTATGGCGCGTTTCTGCGAAAGCATCTCGCAAACAAGAAAGTGTTTTCCTTCAAGCAGCATGGCCTTGACAGGATAGCAGTAATGGAATTTGAAGAATTTTTCCTAATCTTTGAGCTGTTTGCAAAGGGAAACGTAATTCTTGCAGACAAGGAAATGAAGATTTCGTCGGCATTCAGGAAAGAGCATTGGAAGGACAGAATCCTAAAAAAGGGCGAGCAGTACAGGTTTCCCAGCAGCAAGGGAATCAACCCCACTAAATTGAATGAAGCCAAATTGGCCGGGCTTTTCAGGGAAAGCGAAACAGATGTTGTCAGAACCCTCATAAAGGGGGTCAACATTGCCCCCTCCTTTGCCGAGGCAGCGTGCCTCGCATCTAGGATTGAAAAGGGGAAGAAGGCAAAAGAATTGAATGCCAGCCAAATAAGGCAATTGGTGACCGCAATTGCACAGCTTTACTCTGTTAAGCTGAAAAAAGAGCGGCCTTTGCTGGCAAAAAAGGACGGCAAAGAAATCTTGCTGCCCTTTCCGCTGCCCCTCCCCGGCATTGTCGAATTGCGCAAATTTCCCTCACTAAATGAAGCCCTTGACCAGATTTACAGCAAGCAGTTTTCTTCCCTGCAAACCGGCCAGGCAAAGGAGGCAATTGGCAGGAAAAAAGCCGAGCTGCAGAAAAGCATGCAGCAGCAGAGAGAAGCCCTGCAAAAACTGCAGCAGGCGCTTGAATCCAACAGAGAAAAGGCCGAGCTGATTTACGCCAATTACTCCCAGCTTCTCAGGCTTGTTGAGGCTGCCGCCTCCGCGAAGAAAGAAAAATTGCCAGAAAAAGAGGTTATGTATAAGTTAAAAGAGAAGTTTCCCTTCCTGCAAACAATTGACTTGAAGAGGGGAAAGCTAGTTGTTTCCCTGGAGAAATAGGCAAAAAGAAGAAACAAAAAAATCTTTCGCTTATTTTTCCTGTACAGCCTGTGCTGTCTCTATCTCCCTCTCATCCACAATGAATACATCGCTCACAGCTGTTACTGCGCTGTACGGAATCTGGATTATCCTGCTCCTTCCAACTGCCTTCTTTATGAACTTGCTGTCCCTGTCCAATTCTACAAGAAGCTGTTCTATTTCGCCGCTGTTTTCGTCAATCAGCAGGTCTGACAGCTTTCCAACCTCGTCTCCCCTGTTTGTAATAACCTTCTTGGTTGCCAGCTGCCTTGCAATTGTGTACTTATACATTATTTTTCCCCCGTTAAAAAATTAACTTGTACAATTAAATGTTAAACTTATTTATAAATGTTGCTTTTTTAGCGCTTCTACATAAAGGGGCTTTTTTAAACAATTCCCCCCATTTCCCTCAATATGCACAATCCTTCTGATTACATGCCGGCAGAGCTTATTGCAATGTTCAAGAGGCAGCAGTACAAGCTGTTTGGCCACAGCGCAGTCAAGCTCTGCCATTGGACAAAATCCGCGATATACCGAAACAAGCCCTGCTACAAGCAGCTTTTCTACGGCATAGAAAGCCACAGGTGCCTCCAACTTTCTCCCGGCGTTGCATGGTGTGACCAAAACTGTTCCTTCTGCTGGCGGCCGCTCACCAAATATGCGCAATTCCCAAAGCAATTCGATGAGCCTGCTGAAATAATTGATGAAGCAATCAAACAGCAGCGCATTCTTCTTTCAGGTTACGGCGAGTTCAGGGAAAAGATCGGCGAGAAAAAGCTTCTGGAAGCGAACAATCCAAGCCAGGCCGCTATTTCCTTGGCCGGGGAGCCAACTCTCTACCCCAAAATAGGCGAGCTGGTTGAGGAATTTGAAAAAAGGAAATTCACAACATTCCTTGTCTCAAACGGCTTGCATCCGGACGTCCTGGAAAAAATGCTTTTGCCTACCCAATTGTACCTCTCCCTGGAGGCAGCCAATCCTAGGATGCACAAAGAAATCAACCACCCATTAGTAAAGGACAGCTGGGAACTGCTCAACGAATCCCTTGTCCTTCTCCCCTCCCTCAAGACAAGAAAGGCAATCCGCATTACCGCAATAAAGGGCCTGAACATGTCCAATGAAGAAGAATTCGCAGCCCTTATCCAAAAAGCCTCTCCCGATTTTTGCGAAATTAAGGCCTACATGTTCGTCGGATACAGCAGAAAAAGGCTCGAAATGCACAACATGCCACTGCACAGCGAGGTAAAACAATTTGCGGAAAGAATTAACAAACACCTTGGCTACCATTTTTCCGGGGAAAGCAGGCCAAGCAGGGTTGTCTTGCTAAGCAAAAAGAAAAACAATTTGAAAATCAAAAGCAATTGATTGGAAAAGCTTTAAAACCACTTAACCCATTATAGTTCTGGTTTTGGCATGCCTGATGAGGAAGAAGAGCCGCGCAGGAAAAAGAGGGGAAAGGGCTTTAGCAAGAGAAAGATTTCGGCCATAATCCTGATTCTGCTTATCCTTTCGCTTGGCGCGGTTTTCCAGCATTACTGCGTTGAGCCGTTTCTTGGAGAACTCAACACCAACCGGTATGCAGAATGCCTGGCCCAAAAGCAGGTCCTTGACCAAAGGTTTGTTGAATGCGCCAATTCAAACAAGGCCTGCGAGTACCAACTGCAGCAGTGCCTTGGCACCTAACTTTTTTCTTCCACGCTTCCAGAAGGGCTTGTTTCCGAAAAAACCCGGGCCTGGAATTTAAAAATGTGGGTTTCCTTTGACTGCCACATGTTGCTCATCAGCCCTGCCTTCAGGCAGCAGCTGTCAAGAAATTCCTCGGCATTCCAATTCTGCTCAAGGGCAACCTGCGGCAGCAAAAGCCCTGTGTGGCTGCCCCTCTGCACAATGAGGCCGTCTTCCCCAATCTTAACATTCTTTGGCAATTCCTTTCTTTGCCCCAAAATTTCCTCCGGCTTTGTCAAAACGCTTACCTCGATAACCGTTTTCTGCAGCTCCTCTGATTTCATTGCCGGGAACCTGGGGTCGTGCAAGGCTGCCTCTACCACCATCTCAGAAACCGCGTTCCACAGTGGCTTCAGTGGATAGGGAATGCCAATGCAGCCCCTCAGTTCCCTTTCAGGGAAAGAGTGCAGCGTAACGAAAACGCCCCTTTCCTGCAAAAGCTTTTTGTCCTGGCACAATTCACGCATTCTCATGCCAGAAGCAAGCGTGTACTCAATGCTTTTCCTTGCAAGCCTTACAAGTTGCTTGCCTTGTGCCAAAGAAAGCCTTTCAGACATAAATAATCCTGCCTGCAACACCCTTTTTTGCCTTTCGTTTTTTGCCGAATTCTGTCCCAAGCTTAAAAACCTTTCCACTGCCCTGTCCCTTTATGCTCAAGCAATTAGCGCCTCTTGCATTAACCGCTTTGCTTGTCCTCCTGAGCGGCTGCGTTGACAGCCTGCCGGTAGACCAAAGGCTTTACTGCCTTGACTTAACTGAGAAAGCCTATGCCTTTGTTCCTGAATGCGAGACAGAGCAGCAGTGCTTTTCCTCGCTTGAAAAGGGGTTCTTCAGCTTTGACCACAGCGTTTTTAGCGGTCAGGTGCAAAGCAGACTTTACAGCTACAAGAACAATGTTGCGTTGAGCTGGCTGTACTTCAACAAGGCAAGGCACAGCATTTCCGAAATTCACGCTATCTGCAGCAGGAACCAAAGCATTTCAGGCCTGCTGTTCCACTTGAACGAGCTGACCCACAGCATGGCAAAGGCGTTTGAGTTTTCGGACCAAGCCAACAGGGAAAGCTTTGCAGTGCTGCTTCTCGAATACGAGGCATTGCAGGAACAGGATGTGCAACTTGTAAAGGAAGAGCCGTTGATTGACGACTTTGCATTAATTGCCGATAACCTCAACAAGCTCTCTTCTCAGGCCAGATGCGATGAAAGCCGTTCCTATGCCTGCTTTTACCTCACCCAGACAAAGAACTTTGAAGCGCTTGTTGCGCAGACAGGCTTTCGTGAAAGGATTGTAAGCGAGGTCAATGTCTTTGACCTGCTTATGTCGCCCTCAGAAGCAATTGCCGGATACCTTGACTCTGGATTAAGTGTGCCTGTCATAGGCCAGATTATCCAGCCACTGCTTTCTTACTTGTCCAATATTTCCACCGGCAGGGAGGCAATTGGCGGCCTCCAAAGAACGCCAGCTTTTCAGTTCATGCAGAGCTACAGCAGGTTTATGGGAGAAAACAACAGCTGCTTAACCAGATTCAGCAAAATTCTTTCAAAGGATTCCTTGCACAGGCAGCAGCTGATGCAGAGGAATGAGCAACTTGAGGCAAGCGCAGAGCAGGGCATTAAGGAAACGCAGCAAAACATTGATGCCTTGCTTTCAGGGAATTACGCCTCATTTGACCAGAATTTTTTCCACCTACTTTACGCTGGCCTTGGCCAGGAAAGCAGTCTTGCAGCGCAAAGCTACAGTATTAGGGACTTTGGCGAATTGAGGGAGCATGCGGAAAAACAACTTGCCTTGTTGAGGCAGAGGCTGCTGCTGCTCAGGCAGCAGGACGCATTGCAGCGGCTGAGCCTTGGAGAAAAGGCCTCTGCTCTGAAGCAGCTGAATAATGAAATAGGGCTGCTTCAGGACAATTTGGATTACCTAAGCAATGAGGTAATTGAGGGACTGCTTGTCCTGTGTCAGGAAAGGGCTTTGTTCATTGAACAGCAATTGGATGAAGCGTCTTTGCCAGAGGAATATTTGCTGAGGGCAGCTGACTTAAGGGCAAGGGCAAAATTCAAGCTCAATCTTTTCAGGGAAGCAAGGGAAACGGAACAAAAACTTTTTCTATGCAGTGAAATGGTCCAGCGCTTTGGGCTTTTTTCCTCTGCGTTGCAGGACTTTGAAGAGTACAGCCTGCAGGAAGAAGCCTCTTTGCGCGAGTGCTTTTCCTTTCTCAACCTTGCTTTCGAGAACGCCGAAGCCCTTGGCCTTGACCTACGCGATTTCGCCCTTCGATTCCATGAGCTGCAGGCAATTGAACAGCCTTACAATGACATTGATGCAGTGCGAAGAATCTGCCTTTCGCTTGAGGAAGACCTGCGTTCGTTCCTGCAGAGGCAGGCAATCGTCAAGAGGGTTGAAGAAAACTTTTCCTTGTCCAACAGCCTCCTTTCCTCCCTTCAGCTTGCGGAAGCCAAGGGCGCAATCTCTTCCTCCAAAGTCGATAGCCTTGAGTCACAGCTGGCTTATTTTCAAAAGTTTTTTGCAGGGGAATCCCTGGCTTTTGAAAACGCCTTGCCCCTACTACCAGACCTTGAGGAAAGCCTTTCGGAATTCGCCTCCGCTCTTGCCCAACACCTTTACAGTGCCATAATCTCCTTTGTGGAGGAGCATGCCTCTGTTTCAATTGAGCCTATTGAAAACGCGGTTGCAGGGCTTGCCTTTGACGAAACCGTTTCAGTTGAATTTGACAACCCCTTCAACCATTCAATTGATGGGCCTCTAACCCTGTCCGTGCCGTTTGACAAAAGCGTTGGCAGTGCAATTTCCTCAAGCCCAAACATACTCTCTTTTTGGGGTGATGGAAAAAGCCTTGTGGTTGACCTCAATGGCCTGCCCATTGGAAAAACCTTTTTGCAATTCTCAACAGCAAGCATTGTTGAGAAAAGGGAAAGCCTTGCTCTTCTTTCCGCGACCAGCAAGGAAGCAACATTTTCCAAGAAAATCGAAATAGAATGCAGTCGTTCCATAGCAAAGCTGCAGGTGAACTCAACCCTGCTTGATTCAGGCAATGTAAATTTCGGAAACATCCTTGTTTTGCAGGAGGAAAGCAGCCTTTCCTTCATCCAAAATGAAAATAGGGTTTCCTTTTTTCTTGAAAACTGTTCGGGCAAGGAGAAAATAGACATAATTTTTGTTATTGAGCAGCCTGTTGCTGTCAGCCTGCGCCTGCTTGAAGAGCAGCAATCACCCCAAGGAAAAATTTCCACCTACTCTGTTGAAATTGAAAACAGGCTTGCATTCAAGTTTGGCAAAATTGACGTGGTTTTGCCAACTGCTTTCAGCGAAAAAACCGTGTTAGGCGTAGAATTATTTGATTCACTGGGAAAAGAAATAAAATTTTCACTGCTCCCCAATGGAAATATTGCCTTTGGTTTGACTTCTCTGCTCCCAGTGCAGAAGGGACTACTTTATACACTTAAGGTTTTTTCCAAGGAAAATGCCTCCCTCCTGGAAGAAAATCCAGCAAGTGAAACCCCTTCAAGGGAAACGCTGCAAGAAATTCAATCCATTTCAGAAAAAATTTCAGCCCTTGATTCAGTGATTGGAACGGCGGAGGAAACGATTGCCTTGCTTGACGGGTTTTTTTCCTCTGTTTCGGATGAGCTGCTTATCTCTGCAAAGTACATCCCCCCAATCAGCGAGGCAGAGCTTGACAAGCTGGGGCTTAAGCTGTCCGGCCTGCGGTCTTTCCAGTCAAAAAACCACCTGCAGGACTTTTCAAGGCTTGCAGAACAAGGAAACTTTGATTCAGCGCTTGAAAAATCAGACAAATTTGCAGAACAGCTTGACGAAAAGCTGTTGGAAGCAGAGGACGTTACCTCCCGTTTGAACAATGCCTTCAACGCAATCAAGGAGGACGCGGTTGTCTCGTACAACAGCGCTGCAGAATTGTTCAACCAGAACCAGAGCAGCTCAGAGGCGCAAGACAAACTCTCTCAAGCCAGGGAACAACTGCTGGAGGGCAATTTTCTTGAATCAATTACCTCAAGCAAGAACGCTTCAGGCCTCATTGCCCTCAAGCCCGAAGCAAGCCTAGACCTGCCTGTCTTTGTCTGGCCGATTGCAATAGGCTCTGCCCTCGTTTTAATTGTTCGCTTCAAAAAGAAAGAGC
>JAUWWX010000103.1 GCA_030616665.1 archaeon
AGCCCCGGACAAACTCCAATCCATTTGCAGTATTCACACCCTTTTTTAGAATATAGACTTGCTTCCTATTTAATTGTTTTAAGCCGTTCAGGAGGTTCCCAGCATTTTTCTTCATCATCGTACTTCACAAGAACTTGGGTTTTGCTCTTCATTACAACCGTACCGCGAGATTTACTCTTGATATATCTGACTCTTTGGTCTTTGTGAAATAAAGCGGTAGAAACTTTGGATTTGTAACCTATTAAGCCCAAATCTCTCTCACCTTCCCAGTCACCTACTCTGATACCTTTGTTGCGATAGTCCACATTCTTTTCAATCTCGCATTTACCTCTCTTATCAACTACGCCTACAAATACTCGTGCAGTTCTCTTTTTTCCCTCGGTTAGAACCTTACACATTTGTTTTTGAGAATAGTGAAATTTGTGAGGTTTGTTTCCTTTTTTATGCCCCTTTAATTCAAAAAAGAGCAATTCTTTTGTTTGCACGTTATAAATAACTCTGTCCGGAAAACCTTTGTGCAACACATAGTATCCATTACTTTCTTTGTAATTTCGCCTAACCCATTTTTCAAATTCTTTTTCTACCTTTTCCCTTACTTTCGCCGAGGTCATTTTTTTACGCATCCTTTTTCACCTCTATTTCTTCACCAACCTTACTCCCTTTGTTTCCTTCCCTTCCCCAAACTTTTTAACTTTCTTGATTATTCCTTTTTCCAGTTCTTCTTTCGCAACCGCGCTTCCTAATGCCCTTGTGTCAAACGCCAAAAACTTGTCCAGCAGTTTTTCCTTTTTGAGGATTTTCATCAGTTCCTCTTTTTCCTCTTCTCCCAGGCCAGCAAACGAGTAGCCAAAGGACTTGTATACTTTCAAAGCAGCCTCGCTTCCAACAATCTTTTCCAAGCCAAACTGGTCCGCGTAGGCGAAAACGTTTTCCTTGAGAGCCTCCAAATCGGACTTTGCCTCCGCCAGCCTTCCGTTCACCTCAACAAACTTGTTCACAAGCCTGACGCCCTCGTCCTTTTTGAATTTCTTCGCAGGCAGCTTTTCGACCTTTGCAGCGTGCTTTTTCATTGAGCAGAGCTCTGTGTAAGGGCACCAGTCGCACAATTTTGATTCTTTTGTCGGAAACTTGTTTTCTTTTGTTGCTTTTTCAATCCGTTGAATTAGGGCAATCATTTCCTTTTTCAGGGCTTCAAGCTGCTTTTCTGTCCTCTTGCTGTGGATGTCCTTGTCAAAGATGACATAGTGCCAGCAGAGGTTCACATCATCACAGTCCTTGAAGTCGTTGTAAACTGCAATGCTGTACAATGCAAGCTGCCTGTCCTGGTCCATTTGGTCCTGTAAGGGCAGCTTTCCACTGGCCTTGTAGTCGTGAATAACGTAATGGCCTGGTGATTCTTCGGCAATGCGATCGATGACACCGTTCATTCGATACTTTCCGGCCTTATCCAAAGAAAAGAAGACTTTTTTCTCACAGGCAATTGTTTTGTCCTGGTCAAATGGCTTGTACTGTTCATAATAGTTTTCAATGCACTTTTTGCCTAAATCAAAGTAGTGCTTTGGCTTAAGGCCTTCCCTTACCACAACAACTGAATCCCTCCACTCTTCCTTCCACCTGCTTTCATAAAAGGCAAACAGGTCCTTCAAAGAATTCAGCTTGGTAAACTTCAAATCGGTGTAAAGCTTTTCAAGGGTCTCGTGGACACGCTTGCCCATAAAGGCCTCAATGCCCTCCTTTCGCTCAATCTCAGGCCTCTCAATGTAAGAAAAGAAAAACTGCTTCGGGCAGTTCTCAAAGCAGCCGAGTCTGGAATGGGAGTAGGTTGTCATGTTAATCAATCGTCTCAGTTTCAGCTAGTTTATTGTAGTATTCCTTTGACAAGTATTCTTTTCCCGCCAGAAGATGGCTCAGATACTCTTTTGTTGGCTTTAAGCCAGGTTTTGTGCGTTCTGGAACAGCTTTGTATACCCAGCATTCAACTGTGCCTTTTTCTGTTTCTATTGGCACTTCTTTGCGATAATATTGCCCTGAAACAAGTCCCTCAAACCTGTCCAGTTTTTCAAGGCCTTTTTCAGTTGTTTCAAAAACAATTCCTTCAACAAAGGAGTTGTCGTCTGGCACAATGTTTGCGCATCCAACACCTTTCTTATCAAACGCCTCTTTGTCGAATTTCAGGGCAAAACCCTTCAAAACACCTTTTCCCGCAATCTTGCACGTTGTACCACTCATCCTTTTCTGAATTCGCGCTTCATCCAAATTTGAACCGTAAGCAAAATAGAAAGCCATTTCGTCTCCGCCTCCTTCAAGAATTTTTTGCCTAGGAAAGTGTTTATTTCTTTCCTTTTCCCAAAATTTTTCCCTCAATTATTTGCACCAGCTCCGGGTCCATATAAATGTACACGTCGGGAATTTCCCATACTTCAATCTTTTGCCGGATTTTGTTGTCGTCGAAAACCATTTCAAGAATTAGCTTTTTTATCCTTTCCTCGAAGCAGACTATTTTGCCGGCCCAGTGAAGAAAATCAGGCTTTTCAAGGTTAATGATTCCAATGTACTTTACCTCGTCCTTTGGGTGAGCTTTCTTCAAGAGTTCAGCCCCAGTCCTGCTTCTGTTGATGCCGGCGTTGCAGACAAAGAGGACGTTCATAGGGAATATTATTTACAGAAATGTTGAATAATGCTCCAGTTCTTTAAATTCCTGCAGTTTCTTGTACTTTTCCTTTAAGATGTAGACCGGCGTGCCGTTTCTTGGTTTTTTTCCTTCCAGGATTCTTTTCACATTGCCTGCCCAGCTTCCGGTGTAGCTAATCAGGATTTTTTTAGCCATAAAAGCAGCCTACAAATTTTTTATTCTCTCTTTTTCTTTAGTCTTCTAATTGCTGGGCTTCTACTTGTTATTTTTGCGACTGTTCTACCGTAGCTTTTTCCAACAGGCCTTAAACTAATTGTTTTATCTTTAATTGCTTTAGCTAGTCTTCTTTTGGACTGCTTATACCCCCTCTCACCTTTTTCAGGGGCATCCAGACCAGCAATCCTGATAAAACGACTGCCTCTAAGAGACCTTGCCACTTTGAAAGTATCTCCATCAATTACTCTTGTCACAGTGCGCCTTGGATTCCGCTTACTTCTATGACCTTTTTTCGCAGCCTGGCTGTGCCTTTTTCTTTCTTCGAACCAACTCATTTGCTCACCTATTACTATTGCGAATTTAATTTATAAACGGCTTTTGGTTCATTCCCAAAAAGTATGAATGGAATAAAAGAAGTTGAATTGGAATCGCCCCCCCTCCAAAACCTTTTTACGCCTTTTTTGCTAAAACCAAGGCCCTTCAGCGGAAGTCTGCCTTCAAAGCCTTTTTAAACATTTTAAAAGCGGGTTTATTGTTAGGGAGAGCTTATGAAGGAGTATAAGAATTCTTTTAGTTGGTCGAAGACAAGGGATGCGTTGTTTCAAGAGTGCAAAAGGAAGTATTATTACAACCATTACGGTAGTTGGGGCGGTTGGGTCCTTCGCTCTGATAAGAGGACGCGGGAAGCGTATATTCTTAAAAATTTGAAGACCAGGCAGATGTGGCTTGGTGACGTTGTCCACAAGGCTGTTGGAGAACTGTCGGAGGACTGTGAGAGATTACGTGCGGGTTAAAAAATTGCCATAGCACCCGCATGCTCAGCATCCGTTTGTGGAGAGTATATTGTTCCGGTATTCTATATATATGCAGCAGCTTTGTTCACACTTCGTGTCGCTGCCTGTATACGCCTCGCACACCATCTCTGGAGTCCATTCATCCTTGTAGTCATCCATATTGAACGCAAAGCACTCTGTTTCCCACTTTGTCCATCCTGTACCGCCACAGCCTGTACGGCGCGACTCATAGGTGCAAGAGTAGCTTCCGCTTTCGCTGCAGCCGCTCAATACAATGGTGAGAATCAGAAAGCCAATCAACAAAACAGCCTTTTTCATTTACTTCTATACGTTCTTTCACCTATTTTAGGGTTTCCCTTTGCCCCCAAAACCTTTTTACGGGTTTTTTGTTGAATTGTTGTTATGCCCGGGGTTGTAAAAAGGAGGGGAAGAAGGCGTATTGAGATA
>JAUWWX010000126.1 GCA_030616665.1 archaeon
GGAGCATTGCACGCTTCGTTGAAGACCAAGGCGGAAGGGCCTAAATCAATCCTTTCTGATAAGGTCACCAATGTTGAAGCGCTTGGACCCCTCTTTGGGCTGCTCTTCACTTCCAAAAGCCCACTTTCCCTTTTTGTCCTCCTCTTGGGCTTCTGTCATTGCCTGTCCCGCAATGTCTTCATCTTGCTTTGAAAAAGTAGCTTCCTCTTTCTTTGGCTTTCCGTAAAGCCCTTTTCCCAGGGAAATCCTGTCCCTGAATTTGACAACCAAAACGGCTGCAGCAATCGCAATAACAAACAGAATGCCAAGGCCCACTAGTTCTTGGCTTACGACCCCGAGCGAAGCAAAGCCAACGCCAAATAACACTGGCTTGTTCAAATCGTTTATCCTTGCCCTCTGCACCTCCAGGTCCTGAAGCAGGACATCTATCTTGGCATTGATTTCAGTTTCCTGCTGCCCGAGCCTTGATTCAAGCGCTGTAATACTGTCTTTTGTCGAGTTTATGCTTGACTGCAATGCCTGTTTGTCTTCCTCAGTCAGGGCTTCACTAAGCCTTCCCTCAAAGCCGTTGACCTGCTCAACAACGCTGTTCATTGTGCCCCTCAGGCTGTTCAGCCTGCTCTGCAAATCTCCCTGCTCGTCCGCGTCAAAGATTTCAAAGAAGCTTATTTCCCTCTCATCCTCTGTTTCGTCATCAACCTTTAGTTCGATGTCATGGGTTCCCTTTGCAAGCGGCGAAACCAGAAAGTAGATTGTATTGTCTATGGGGTCGGTGTTGGAAAAAACCCTTGTCTTGTCTATGTCTTCCTGGTCAGGGCTCAAAATCTTGTTGCTTGGGGCATAAACCCTAATTAAGCTGTCACCATCCAGCAAAACCTGTGCGTTTTCAAAGTCGCTTGCGTTTGGAAGCCTCACAGAAAAGCTCCACACAGTATTGGCAGGAACGCTGTCCTGCACGTCAATAGAAACAGCGTGGCAGCTTCCAGCAATCGCCAGAACCAAAAAGGCAAAAAGCAATTTCTTCATACCAAACCACTAAGATTACACCGTATTTGGTATTTAAATATTTGCCTGAAAGACTTTAATTACAACGGGACCCGTAGTCTAATGGCTGATGACGTCGCTCTCACACAGCGAAGGTAGCCGGTTCGATTCCGGCCGGGTCCATTTGACTAATTTTTTTTCCCAAGGCAGAAGAATTAATAAGAGCAAAGCACCCTTCTTTTATTGGTGGGGATGGATAAGGGAAAGTTCGTTAACTTGGTTAAGCTAACCGAGCTTGGCTTGTTTAGGGCGAACAAGCAGTTGCAGCAGCTTGGCGCTGTTTCGAAGGAGATTGAGGGCCTTTTGCAAAACATTTGTGTCATTGAGCAGGAAGCTGAGAGAAGTGTTATTCTGCGAAAAGAGTTCGCTGAGCAGATGAAGCGAAGGCAATTGGTTGCCCAGGCAAACCTCTTGTTCAAGCAGCTCGAAGGTCTTGAAAGGAAGTTTGAGGCTCTCTCCGAATTGCAGGAAAAAGCAATGCCTTTTGTTGAAAGGCACAGGACTGCAAGGATTCATGCCTTTAATGACAGCGTTAACGCGATTAAGTTTGCCAGGCAGCTTTTTGAAATGTTTTCCATACAGGAAATTCTTTTCAAGCCCAGGTTCATTGGCACAATTGACCTGAATGAAATTTCAGAAAAGTTGAAGCTAAGGAAGGCTAGCAGCGGACTGTTGTTGCAACCCAAAGACATAAAGCCATTTGTTAAGCTGTTCTCTGCTAAAAGGCTTGCCTCAAACATATGCCTTAAAGCAAGCGGAATAAAACTGCAGTGGCAGGACAGGAAAACCATTGCTGTTGAGGCCTCAGCCGAAAGGCTGTACAGGCTAGGCAGGCTTTGCAATGCATTGCAGGGCAAGTGCCTTGAAAAGTAAGCCGTTTACGTTAAAAAGACCGAGGCTGTAACGCCAGCATCCCAACTGAAGCGCGGTCTCACTTTGATCATCCAGATTTTTTCCGTGTTGTCGTCTATTATCAAGGCAAAGCCCTTGCCCCTCGGCATCTCACTGTAATACCTGTCAAAGTCCTGGTGCATGTAGCTTGGCCGCAAAGCAGAAACCGCCTTAATGTCCGGTTGGGAGGTCATTCTATGCGAGATAAACAAATCGCACTGGCTTATGGCATCTGGATGCAACTTATTCGGCCTCTGCGTTGCAAGAACAAGGGAGAGGCCAGGCTGCCTTCCCACTCTAACCCATTCAAGTAGAACCCTTAATGCAATGTTGTCCTCGTCCCTTGGCATGAACATGTGCGCCTCATCAATGAACATCCAGACAAGCGGCATTGAGCTCTCCCTCTTTTCACCCTTGATTAGCTTCATTTCCTCCTCTTTCCTGTACAGCATCCTGTCCTCAAAAAGCTTTTTTCCAAGCAATGCAACAATGATGTCCTTTGTGCCCTCCATTCCAAGCGCCTGCCTGTAAGCGCTTACATCGACAATGGTTATTTTCCCCGGCTTGACGATGTCCCTAATTTTTGTACCCTGCTTTTCAATCAGGCCCCAGCTTTGGGTAGCCCTCATCCTGTTTATCAGGCCCTGCTTTACATTCTTGTCATAGTCCCTGTTCTTTTTGATGGCCTCAATTATGTCAGGCACCCCATAGTAGGTTCCAAGGCTTTCCTTAGCGCTCTCGATTGCCGTTGAAAGCAGAACAGCGGTGGGCTCAGCCCAATGCATTTTAAACAGGGCAAGCCACTCGCTTGCCTCAAGTTCACTGGCCTTTAGGGTGAAAGCGCCGTCAACCGGAATCCTGTTTTTCTTGTAGAACTCAAGCTTTCCCTTCGGAACCAGGACGTTCACGGCTGTTGCAGAAGGCTTTAAATCCCATTCGGCAAGTTGCTGCAGCTTGTCCTTGCTTGCGACCTTTAAACTCCAAAAAATTCCAACAGTGTCTATCACAATTACGCTTAGCCTCTCCCTTACGCTTGGGTCAAGCCTTGCCATGCTCTCAAGCAGCACAGCCATCGAATAACTTTTTCCGAACCCTCTTTTGCCGCAAATTAGCATAAGATGCGGCGCAGCCAGGTCAATCAGAACCTTACTGCCAAGCACGGGCTTCTCCCCGCTGGACATCAGCACCTTTCCCAAGTAGCCAGTGCCCTTTGTCCCATACTTTGCAAGATTGTCAATGTCCCTGCCTATAACGTTTTCGCCCGCACCGA
>JAUWWX010000016.1 GCA_030616665.1 archaeon
CTGCAATGACCTGCAGCATTGCGTCGTCGCCAATGTTGTCCTTTCCATAGTAGCCGTACACCAATGCCGTTCTCATACTAAACCATAACAACTTTGCCAAATAAATAGCTTTTTGTTTTTGGAAAGGGTTTTTATATGAGTTTGGGTTAGTTCTTTAAAGCATGAACAAAACAGGCAAGCCAAAGGTAAGCGTGATAATGTCAGTCTACAATAGCGAAAGGTTTGTAGCAGAAGCCATTGAATCGGTTTTGCGCCAGACAATGCGAAACTTTGAGCTTATTGTTGTAAACGATGCCTCAAAGGACAGGACAGGCAAAATAGTCAAGGGTTTCAAGGACCCGCGGATGAGGTACTTTGAACACAAGTACAACAAGGGCAAATCGCATGCAGTAAACTTCGCTTTCAGGAAGGCCAAGGGAAAGTATGCCTGCATTTTTGATGCAGATGACGTGATGGTCAACTACAAGCTGGAGGTCAGCAGCAAGATTCTTGACAGGTATCCTGAATACGGGCTGCTTTACGGCAACGCTTGGGTGATGGACGAGGAATCCGAAATCATTGGGCCTCTGTTCTTTCCCTCAAGGGCAAAGAGAAGCATTGATGACCAGTTCCCAAACCTCAGGTTTTCAATGCCAAGGCTTAGGAAAGCCCCCTTTTTTTCGCAGGGCTCAACAATGTTCAGGATGGACGCAATCAGGAAGGTAGGGGGCCTTGACGAAAAATTAAAAGTGGCAGAGGACTGGGACCTGTGGCTGAGGATAGCGGAACGATACAAGGTCTACTACCTGCCTGTTCCAATGTATATCTACAGGGTGAACCCCAAGGGTTTGTTCAGCCAGGCCGTGAAAGAGAAAAGGCACGAGGAAGCCAAACAATACGTGCTTAGGAAAATGCTGGAAAGGCAGAAAAGGGCGAAAAAGAGGGCTTGAGGGAAAGCCCTAGCAAAGCTTGGCAAAGGCGACACATTCGACGGCATAATAAACAAGCTGCTGAAAGGAAGGAAGAAATGATGAGCAGAATGGAAAAGTCTATTTTGATAATTGGATTGCTGGTTGCAGTGCTTGTACTAAGTGGTTGCACACAGCAAATGGACATGCCTTCTCCAACAACTAAAATCTGTGAAGACGGAACAATTGTAGAAATAAGTGAACAGTGTCAAGAACTAATTCCTGAAACAAAAATCCATAATCAGAGTATTTCTGGAGAAATAACGCAAGACCAAACATGGTCTGGAAACATTCATGTTACCGGCGACATAGATGTAAGAGGCGGGGTAACCTTAACCATACTGCCTGGAACAATCATTAAAATAACTGCTTTCAGCGATGACCAGCATAAAGGAATAGACAAGCCTCATGACCCTCCTTTCCCAAAAGATCCAGACAGACTAGAAACTCAAAGTACCCAGATTAGAATAAACGGCATATTAAATGCAGTTGGGACACCGGAGAAAATGATTGTATTTACTTCCGATAGTGAAAACCCAACAACATATGACTGGGACGGATTAGGTATTAACCACGGAAGACTTGAATATGCAATTGTTGAATATTCAAGATATAATAATATTCAAGAATCTTCCGATGTTGTTATAGCAAACAGTATTTTTAGAAATATGTTGGAATGCTGTATTGGTATCGGCCATAGTAAACCAGTCAGTCCACAGATATTAGATAATGACATATATAATTGCGGCCATGAAGGGATTGATTACGCAGGCGGTTCTGCCCTAATCAAAGGCAATTACTTCCACCAGGAAAATCGGGAAATACAACCAGATCCGCCAAGAGGCGGGCTCGGAATTGTTGTATACAAAAACGCATATCCAACCATTGAAGATAACAATTTTGAGAAAAATTCAATTGGCATATTATTTAGTAACAATTCATTGAATGAAGAGGAAGAAGGAAAAAAGGTCATACTCAGAAACAATACAATGGAAAAAAACGGTGAAAACATTGCTATAGAGCCCGGCTATCCGGCTGAAGAAATTGTTATTGAAAACCAAGAGGCAATCATTAATTAGTTCTTATTTAATAGTTGTTAGTTTTTATCTGTTAAAAACCAGCAAAATCAGGGCATCTCTCAAAGGTTTAAAAACCAGACAAATCAACTTGACAAGTCACTAGAGCCTTACTTTGACGCCGTACTTTTTAGCAAACCGGTCAACCAGCATCTCAAACTCTTCAATAAGTTTAAGGTTGGCTTTTCTGATTTCCATTGCTTGTCTTTTTCCGAATTTTTTGCCTGCATTAACAGGAACGCTGACATATATCATGGAACCAGCCCACACAACTTTACCAAAAGGAACTCTTTTATCAAATTCCTCTAAAGATTTCCTGAACTCCATCGCTTGAGGAGACAAATCAAGCACCAATTCAAAGTCCGCTCCACTAGCGTAAATCCTTTGGTTCGGCTCTATTTTTTCCAATGCAACCATCTTTCCTATGATGGGTGAGTCCATAAAATGCCCGGCACAGGAATCGCTTATGCAGCCAAAAGGCAGCCTTGCAAACTTTTTTGCAATGCTTCTTGTTTCAAGGTCAAGAAGAAGAGGACCGACCTTTTTGTCCCTCAGCAAAGACCTAAGCTCATTCAGCTTTGTTAGCCTGTGTTTTGCCACGCCCTTATTGTACTTAGCTATTTCTGCTGGAGACATTTTTGCAAGCATTTTTGTCAGACTGCTTGGGCTGTAATCTGGCGGTCTCCATCTTTTATTGACCCTTTTTGATGCTTTTGACCGTTTTCTTGTCTTCAAATGCTTTGCTGACATTCTTTACAATTAGTGTTTTCCTTGCTTTAAAAGAATTTCCTAAAAGTTGGGGCAGGATAAAAGCACCAAAACCGCAAAATTAGCACTTTTTCAGGGTTTAAAAACTTATAACAAGTATAGCTTTTTAAACATTGAAAAGCATGGGTTTCGGATTAAGTCATGGTTTTTAATTGTTCACTGCTTTTTTCTTCGGTCTGTACCGCTTCTTCGCTCATAAAATTCTCCAGGCAAGCCACCTTCTGTGGGTTTTGGTTTTTTAAATTTCTTAAAAGCCTTTTGTCGCAATATGCTTGGCAAGGTAAACCACTCCACGCGTTCTTTTGCATGAGGAGGAGTACTGTACTTTCTTTCTTGTCCTGACCTTCTTTCTCTTCCACTTCTTCTTTCTGGACCGGCATATTTAGGTTTTGGTCTTGGCATTAAATCTCACCAATAAAAATTACTCATCCAAACAATTTAAACCTTTGCAGGTGATTAAAAACTATGCTTTTCGACCTATACAAATGTTTTTAAACATTCAAAAGCATGAGTTTTTTGAAAAGCGACGGTTTTTAATGAAATAAAGGAGCAGACAATTTATCTGATTAGGTGAACCTATTCTACCATTCCCAGCTTTTTCGCTTCGGCCAACACTGTTTTGTGGTCTAAGCCGATGTGAATCAATTCTTTTGTGGTCAAGCCAACTATTAGCAGGCTGCGTATGCCCTTGACTTTAGTTTGACTACGCATCATGTCACGAACGTGGTATCTAAGGTGGTTCTTGTTTTCAACTCCATAGATAAGCCTCTTGTCAGACGCCAACATTTTAGAGTTTGCCAGTTCAATAAGACCGAATGCGTTTTTTAGGTGCCATGGCTTAAAACCAGTATCTATCAACTGTTTAGGTTTGAAGCCTCTACTTGCCAGTTCTTTGGCCTGTAGATACTCACTTGCATGAATACGTGCTACTTCGCTAACTAGCTTTTCTGTTAATCTCCTTGGCCTTCTTCTACCTTGGGTTTTTTGAGGGATTTTTTTCGCTCTTGGTTTTGGCATTCAATTTCACCAATAAAACCTATGCTTTTATCAAATTTAAACCTTTGCAGGTGATTAAAAACTATGCTTTTCGACCTATACAAATGTTTTTAAACATTGTTATCCATCAATTTTTTTAACTAGATTTTCTTGTTTTGGCCTGAAAAGGCCTTTTTTGGGAGAATTTTAACTAAAAAGGGAGTGTGGTATTGAGTATGGCTGAATCACAGCAGCCCGTTGTTTTCCTCTCAGAGGGAACAAAGAGGACGAGGGGCAAGGACGCCCAAAGAATAAACATTCTGATTGCAAAAGCCGTTGCCAATGCGGTAAAGAGCACTTTGGGCCCGAAGGGAATGGACAAGATGATTGTTGATGAGCTTGGAGATGTTACTATTTCAAATGACGGTGCAACCATCCTTGACGAGATAAGCATAGAGCATCCGATTGGAAAGATTATGAGCGAGGTAGCGAAAACGCAGGACGATGAGGTAGGAGATGGAACAACTACCGCCGTTGTTATTGCAGGAGGCCTGCTCAAAGAAGCTGAAGGCCTTCTTGACAACGACATTCACCCAAGCGTTATAGTGAAAGGCTACAGGATGGCCTCAAAAAAGGCAATTGAGTATGCCAAAAAGGCAGCAGAGGAAGTCAAGTTTTCAGACAAAAAGGCATTGAAAAACATTGCCATGACCGCAATGACAGGAAAAGCAGCAGAATCAACTGACCAGCTGTCAGACATTGTCGTTGAAGCCCTAACCCAGATTGCCGACGAAGACAACGGCAAAATAGACATAGACGTTGACAACGTGAAGGTTGAGAAAAAGCAGGGCGCCTCACTTGGAGAAAGCGAGCTAATACAAGGCATTGTCATAGACAAGGAGGTTGTGCATGGCGGCATGCCAAAAAAGGTTGAGAATGCAAAAATCTCGTTGGTGGATGCTGCTTTGGAGATAAAGAGCACTGAAACAGACGCAAAGATTGAGATAACAAGCCCTGAGCAGATGCAGGCATTCCTCGACCAAGAGGAAGCAATGCTCAAAAAAATGGTTGACTCAATCAAAAAGGCCGGAGCCAACGTGGTTGTATGCCAAAAAGGAATTGATGATTTGGCACAGCACTTTTTGGCAAAGGAAGGAATCCTTGCTGTCAGGCGTGTTAAAAAATCAGACATGGATGCCCTGGTAAGGGCAACTGGAGGCAAAGTTGCGACAAGGCTCGAAAGCCTGAGCGAAAAGGATTTGGGGAACGCAAAGACAGTGCAGGAGAAAAAGATTGCAGGTGACGCCATGGTCTTCATTGAGGGCTGCAAAAACCCAAAAAGCGTCTCGTTAATCATAAGGGGCGGCTCAGAACACGTTGTAGACGAAGCAGAGAGAGCCATGCACGACGCCGTGATGGCTACCGCAACCGCAATAAAGGACGGCAAGGTTGTCAGCGGAGGCGGAAGCATTGAGATAGAGATTGCCACTCATCTGAGGGACTACGCGAAAAGCATTGGAGGAAGGGAGCAGCTTGCAATAGAAGGCTTTGCCGCCACTTTGGAGGAAATTCCAAGAACCTTGGCGGAAACAGCAGGAATGAATCCCCTGGATACCATTGTCGAGTTGAGAAGCAAGCACAATGAAAAAAGCGGAAAAGACATTGGTGTTGACGTCATGAAGGCAAAGCTGTCGGACATGAGGGCCTTGAATGTAATAGAGCCCCTTTCAGTGAAGACGCAGGCAATAACCTCGGGAGCGGAAGTAGCGGAAATGATTTTGAGGATAGACGACATAATTGCAGGGAGCAGCAAGGGCAAAGCAGAGATGCCCCCTGGTGGAATGCCTCCAGGAATGGGCGGAATGGGGATGTAATTCCCTTTTTCCTTCCTTTTTTTTCTCTTTTTTAATTAAGTTATTTAATAAGTTTTTCCTCTTTCTTTTTTCAATATGTTTGCAATTGCTTTCACCCGTCTTGCGAGAAGCGGAAAGGACACTGCCGCTGACTATTTGGTGAAAAAATACGGCTTTGAAAAGATTGTGCTAAGCGAGCAAACTATTCCCGAACTGGAAAAGGAAGGAAAGCCCTTGACTAAAATGAACCGCTCGCTGATGGCTGAAAGGCTGAGAAAAGAAAACGGAAAAGAAATTCTTGCAAGAAGGGCACTTGAAAAAGCCAGGGAAAATGGCCTGCAAAAAGCCGTTTTTACCGGCGTGCACCAGATTGCGGAAGTCGAATTTTTCAAGAAAAACATCGAACGCTTTGCGCTTGTCACAGTAAAGGCAGAGGAGGAAAAAAGGTTTGGCAGAAGGACAAAGCTTGACGCCGAAACAAGGGAAAAATTCTTTGCTCGGGACAAACACGACACAACCAAATTCGAATTGGGCAGGGTAATTGACCTGGCGGACTACACTATCGAAAATAATTCAACGATTGACGAATTTCAAAAGGCTATTGACGAATTAATGCAGAAGATTTAAAAACAGGAAAGCTGTTTAAGGTTTAGGTGATTTGCCAAATGGTTGACTTAAACCAAGTACTGAGTCAATTTGTCAGCAGCCTTTACAATGCGCTTGTTGTCAATATTTGGGACGAGTTTGTAAAAGTCGTTCCGGGAATTGTTGCAGCAATAATCATAGTGCTTATTGGCTGGGTAGTGGCAAGAATAATAAAGCAGGTTGTAATCAAGATTTTGCAGAGCACAAAGATAGACCAATGGATTGACGAGCAAAACCTTACAGCGGCAATAGGTGGCAAGGAGGTTTCAGCCCTCATTGGCAGCCTAACCAAGTGGTATGTCCTGGGAATTTTCCTGGCGCAGGCCGTTGGCTGGCTCCAGCTTGACATCTTCAGCGCCTACCTTGAGAGGATTTTTGTCTTCTCGCACGAGAACCCAAGCCCTATATTTTTCTCACTGCTTGGCGGAGTTGTGGTAATGGCGGCAGGATTGCTTGTTGCAAGGTATTTCAGAAACCTGATTGAGGCAACGACATTCAGGGTGAAGAAAGTATTGGGGGTTATCGTGGAAGCGATTGTCCTAATCTTCGCCGGAGTGCTTGCCTTGACGCTCATAGTTGGAGCAGATATTGCAAGCGTAATCGTTGACCTGCTGGAACTGTTCTTGACACCCTTCATTCAGGCATTCGCATGGGTGCTGGCAATCGTTGTGGGAATAAGCATTCTCATAAACTCGAAGGATGAGCTGAAGAAAATCAGTATTGAATTGAAGAAGGCGATCAAGTAAAAAGAAGGGCTTAGCCTTTCTTTTTTTCCTTCTTTTTTCTATTCTCTAGCATGGACAGCGAATCGATTAACTTCTTAAACAATTCCCTGAATATTTTATTTTAAAGCAGGCCGAAGGCGAGCATGTGGCACTCGCGCCAGCCTCGCGTGAAGGCTTGGGCCCGTAGCTTAGTCTGGCAGAGCATTGGTCTTATACACCAAGGGTCGGGGGTTCAAATCCTCCCGGGCCCATCCCTTGTTTTAATGAAAAAACCTCCTTTTTGTCGAATTAGACTAATTCCTTTAAAAGAATTAATTAGGAGAAAATAATGGAGTGAGGGGAAAATGGCTAAAAAAAGGCTGCTTGAGCCGTTTGACGGCAAAAAAGAGCTTAGTGTTAGAAGATTCTGGAAGAGGGAGAAAATCCCGGAATTGGTTAGGCGGCAAAGCAGAAAAGAGGAAAACTGCTTTTACTTCATGGACGGGCCGCCCTATGCGACTGGTCACATTCACATGGGCACTGCTTTGAACAAGATTTTGAAGGATGTTGCAATCAGAAGCAAGAGAATGCAGCGTTTTAATGTGTTTGATAGGCCTGGCTATGACTGCCATGGCCTTCCCATTGAGAAAAAGGTTGAGGAAAAACTTGGCTTTGACAAAAAGCAGCAGATTGAGGAATACGGCGTTGCGAAATTTATTGAGCGGTGCAGGCACTTTGCAACAGAATTCATTGAGGTAATGAACCTGGAGTTTGACAATTTGGGCGTTTGGATGGATTGGGAGAATCCATACCTTACCTTGAGTGATGAGTATATTGAGGCAATCTGGTGGACCTTCAAAAAAGCGGATGAAAAGGGGCTGCTTTACAGGGGGTTGTACCCAGTGCACATCTGCCCAAGATGCGAGACAGCGGTTGCCTACAACGAAATTGAATACGAGAAGAGGACAGATGAAAGCATTTACGTGCTCTTTCCTGTTGAGGAGAAGAAAAGCACTTTTCTCGTTATCTGGACCACAACGCCGTGGACCCTGCCAGGCAACAGCGGCGTAATGGCTAATCCGAATTTTGAGTACGCATTTGTAAAGTTGAGCAATGGCGAAACATGGATAATTGCAAAGGAAAAGGTGCAGGGTCTGATGGATGTAATAGAGGCAGGGTATGCAATTGAAAAGGTTGTGAAAGGAAAACAGCTTGAGGGAATGCGTTATTTGAACCCGCTGCACAAAAAGCTGAAGCTGCCTGAAATGCAGAACGCTTATAGGGTGATAATGAGCGAAAGGTACGTAAACCTTGAAGAGGGCAGTGGCTTGGTGCACTGCGCGCCAGGCCATGGAAAAGAAGACTTTGATGCAGGAAACAAAGCCGGGCTGCCTGCAATCTCGCCGGTAGAGATGAACGGATTGCTTAAGCCAGAGACCGGAAAGTATGCTGGCAAAAAGTGTGGGGTGGTAGACAAGGAAATCATCGATGACCTTGAAGAGGACGGCATGCTCGTGTACAAGCATTCCTACACGCACGACTACCCCCTTTGCTGGAGGTGCAAAAATCCCTTGCTCATGCTTTCGGTTGAGCAATGGTTTTTCCAGATTAGAAGCATACAGGAAAGGATGCTTGAACTGAACAAACAGGTTAACTGGGTTCCCCTATGGATGCGGGACAGAATGCATAATTGGCTTGAGGGCATAGCGGATTGGCCTATTTCAAGGGCAAGGTATTGGGGTGTGCCTCTGCCGATATGGATTTGCGAGCAGTGCGGCGGCAAAAGGGTTGTGGGAAGCAGGAAAGAGCTGCAATCCCTTTCAAAAGCGAAGAACATTGACATGCACAAGCCAGGCATTGACGCTGTTGAGATAATGTGCAATTGCGGCGGCAAAATGAAAAGGATAACAGAGGTCTTGGATGTGTGGTTTGATGCAGGCGTAAGCAGCTGGGCCGCACTTGGCTTTCCTGATGAGGAGAAGAAATTTGAGCAATTTTGGCCGGCCGGCCTCAATATTGAGATGACCGAGCAGGTCAGGGGCTGGTGGAATAGCCAATTGATTCTTTCAACAATCTGCTTTGATGAAAAGCCCTTCGAGGCAATTGCTGTTCATGGAAAGGTGCTTGGCTTGGGAAAGAAGAAAATGTCAAAGAGCAGGGGAAACATAGTTTCTCCAAAGGAGGTAATTGAAAAATACAACAGGGATTACCTGCGCTACTATCTCATAACAAACAGCCGGGGCGAAGACTTCGAGTGCGATGATGCCGCATTCAAAGACATTCACAGGTTCTTTAACATTTTGTGGAATGCATACAACTACGCTGTCATATACCTTGACCCTAATTTGCAGAATTCTGCCAAGATTGATGTAAAGGGCCTTGCTACAGAAGACAAATGGCTTTTAAGCAAGGTAAACAGCCTTGTTAAGGGGGTTTTGCTGGCCTACAACAATTATACTTTCTTCAAGGCAACAGCTGCCATAGAGCGCTTCGTAATGGAAGAGCTTAGCAGGACATACATAAAGCTTGTCAGGGAAAGGGCTTTGGGCGAAGGGAAAGAGAAGGTAAGCAGAACGATGGCCTATGTTTTGGACAGGCTCCTCAGACTGCTTGCGCCAGTCACCCCCCATATAGCAGAATACCTTTACCAAGCATTGAAAAGCGAAAAAATGCCGAAATCCGTGCACCTCCTGAGCCTGCCGGAAGTTGACAAGAAGCTGGTTAACAAAAAGCTCGAACTTGAGTTTGAGAAAGCAAAGCAGCTCATCCAAATCGTTTTGTCCATGAGGGAGGAAAACAAGCTGCGGAGAAGGTGGAAGCTGCACCAAATTGTCGTTGTCTCAAAGACAGGGAAGGAATTCAGCAGGCTAAAGGGGGTGATTGCAAGCAGCTGCAATGTGCAGAGCGTAGTGCTTGACAAAAAGAAGCCGAGGAAGGGAAAGTACGCGGAAAAGGCGTTTGCAGACATGAGGCTTTTCCTGAACCTGGAGGCGGACGCTGAACTGAAGGAAAAATGGGAAATGCAAGAGCTTAGGAGGAGAATCCAAGAAATGCGCAAGCAGGCAAAGCTGCAGCCAGGCCAAAAGGCAAAGCTCAGGATTGCCTGTAGTGACAAACAATTTTTGGAAAAGCACAGGAAGGAGATAGAGGAAAGCAGCAACATGGAGTTGCTTGACACAAAGAAAAAGCTCTCGGAAAAGCTGCTTGAAAGGCACTTTGCCCTGCAGATAGTGAAATAGCTTTCCAGAAAAGGCTTTGTTTTAAATAATTTTGCAACCCTATTTTTCTCATGTTTACCCTGCCAATATAAGTGAGTACTCCTTCTTTTTTCAGGGGCAAACATGGAAACATTTTTTTGGTGTTTGACATGGAAACCGTGGAAGATTTTAAATGGAAAAAGGGCATGAAAGTAGAAGAGCTTGTTGGTTCTTTTAGGCAGCTTGGCTTCCAAAGCATTGAGCTTGCCAGGGCAGCGGAAGTAATTGTCAAAATGAAGAAGGACAGTGCCAAAATTTTTCTGACTTTCACTTCAAACATGGTTACTTCAGGGCTTAGGGGGTTTTTTGCCCAGCTTATCAGACTGGGAATGGTGAATGTTATTGTCACAACTGTTGGCGGCCTGGAAGAGGACGTCATGAAGTCCTTGGAAGAAAAGTTCGCCGTTGGAAGATTCGAAACAGATGATGTTGAATTGCATGAGCAGGGAATAAACAGGGTTGGAAACCTTTTCA